>CAMFDH010000008.1 GCA_945949035.1 uncultured Actinomyces sp. | reverse complement strand
AACACTAACAGTGAAGGTCCGTCACGTACTGTGATCCGTCCGATGCCGCATCACTATCCACTCGGCGAGCATGACATTCAGGTCCGCTGTCAGGTTTTTCTCCCCCGGGGTGTAGAACGCGGTCGCCCGCAACGGGAAAGAAGCTCGCAAAGTGACTTCCGACACGTTCTTCAGCGATACCGTAGCTCTTCCGCCAACCGATCGCAGGGCGACCCTGCACCGGAAACAACACGGCGGATACCCCGCACCATGCAGAGCGAACACCAGAACAAAGATCATGGCCTAAGCCATGACTCAACGACTGGAGGGCAGCACCGCGATGAGGGCAGTCTGATGCCCGGCCTGATGGCCGCACCCACAGGACCCCAGGGATACCGAGGCCAGTACACCGGAAGCCGCGAGTCAGTAACGCGAGCCCGGCACGATGTCGAAATGATCCTGTCAACGTGGCACCTGGACGAACTGCGGTACCCCGCAGCACAGGTCGTTGCCGAGCTGATGGCCAACGCCGTCAGCCACTGCGGCGTCAAGCCCGTCACGATGGAGATGACCAGAACGCCCGCAGGAGTCCGGATCACTGTCGAGGACTCCTGCCTCAAAGAACCCGTACCACGTGAAGCTGCCCCGACCGATGAGAGCGGTCGGGGCATGCTGTTAATCGCGGCATTCGCCTCCGCCTGGGACTGGGAAGTCGTCCGTAGCAGCCGGAGACCCGTCGGTAAGCGGGTCTGGGCAGACCTGGCTATGTAGGTGTCGGGGTACGGAATGCGTCGAGTCTTCACCCTCGGTGCCCGTACCCCGCCGCTGCGCAGGGACGACGGCGGCTGACGGGCTGCCGTCGTCCTGCTGTCCGGGCAGGAAGAACTCTAGGCGCCATGCCTGGTAGGCGTCGATGGCCTGCCGCCCCTTGTCCGGAGGCAGCTCGTTGAGGTCGGCCGGTTCGGGCATCCTGCACCCCCTTTTTCCCAGGTGAATCCTCACCCCGAGCCGACGGTAGAACATTCGCCCGGCGGGGGTAGGGCCTACCGGTACCAACACGCCCGGTCCAGGAAAGATCGCCAATGGACTTGACGGCCTAGACCGTCGAATATAGATTCATCCCCATGGACGCCGAACACCACGACAAGTGGACTCTCGTACAGATCCAGAAGATGACCGGCTACGGCACCACGGCCACCACGTACCAGGCGCTTCGCAGGAAGAACGTGCAACCGGTCTCGTACCGGCCCAACCCCAGCGGCCAGGGCGGCGACATCGGGGAGTACGACCCCCGGGAGGTCCTTGCGGCCCTCGGGCGCCGGATCTCGATGCACGAGCTGAAGTCTCGGGCCCAGAAGTGAGAAAGGCCCCCGAAACCGGGGGCCCCACTCGTGACACAGGAAGTAGAACACAATGAACAGCAGTACGTCCAGCCCCAGGCAGAGCGGCGATGTCGGGGTGGCACTGTGAACGCCGGAGCGCGAATCCGTCGGGGGCCCATGGCCGCTGATGCCCTCGGGCGCCACTTCACCCAGATTTACAACGGAGCGTTGCGCGACAAGCGCTTGAGCCGACGAGCCCGGGGCATGCTGGCCGAGCTGTTGACCCACTCCGACGGGTTCGGCATCACCGTGGCAAACCTGGTCACGGTCCACGAGGGCCGTGATGCGGTGACGGGGGCACTGAAGGAGCTGGAGCGGTACGGATACCTGCACCGTCGGCGGATCGTCGACCCCTCCACCAAGAAGCTCGGCGGGAGCGAGTACTTCGTTACCGACATGCCTGACGGTTTTTCCGTTTCCTGCGACTTTGGAAACGAGGAAAAGCGCTGGTCAGAGACTGTGACGGAAAACCCGTCACAGGGAAAAACGCCAGGTGGGAGCCTAGATACGGGTTTCCAGGAACTGGATTCCCAGGAACTGGATTACCAGGCCCTGGCTCAGGGCCCCCATAAGAAGACCAATGAAGAGAAGACCAACCAGAAGAAAAACACTCTCGGCGCTACCGCGCCGAAGGACGGCGCTGCCGCGCCTGGAGAGGGAGTCCAGGGGTGGTCGCCCGAGGAGACCGAGACCCGCATCGCTGAGCTGTGCCGTCTGCTGGTGGACCAGGTGAAGGCGAACGGGGCGAAGCCCCCGAAGATCACGTATGCCTGGAAGAACGCCGCCCGGGACCTTCTGAGCGGAGAGGACCCGTACACCTACGAGCAGGTGCGGGACGGCATCTGCTGGGCGCAGGCGGACAACTTCTGGGCCTCGCGGACGACGACGATGGCGAAGCTCGCCAAGCACTTCGACCAGATCATCATCCGGGCGCGGAAGGACCAGCAGGACACCTCGACGCCCCAGGGGAAGCAGGCGCAGCAGGATCTGATGACCCGTCGCCTGGAGGCGATGCAGAAGCTCATGGACCTCTACGAGGCGAAGGTGAAGCGCCCGATGACCGATTCGGAGCGCGAGAGGCTGAAGGCCCGCGTCAAGGAGGAGATCCAGTGAACCTCCAGGATGCACAGAAGCTTCTGCTCGCGGTGTCCACTTTCGATGGTCGTCCGGTCAACGAGGACATCGTCCAGTCCTGGCACACGGTGCTGTGGAACGTCCAGTACGAGCAGGCGATGGAGGCGATGCGGCAGCACTTCTCAACGTCCGACCGGCGGCTGATGCCGGTACACATCATCCAGGGCGTGAAGAAGATCCGGGCCGAGCTGCTGAAGGACTACCAGGGCCCCGGGCTGAGCAGGGAGATTCCTCAGGGCGACCCGGACAACGTGCCTCAGTATCTGGAGGGGGAGCGGGTCAAGCGGCAGCGAATCGCGGACGGGGAGGCGCCTCCCCAGGTTCTCCAGCTGATGCGGGGTATCGGCCGGATGCCGAAGCACATCATGAACCGGGAGGCGACGCCGATGGTGGTGGCGTGCTCCAACCCGGAGTGCCGGGCTCTGGTGGGCAGGCAGTGCCGGAACCGCCGGGGTGATACCCGGGCGCCGCATGAGGAGCGCATGGAGGCGTTCAGGGGGTGGCGGGAGGAGCAGGACGGTCGGTGAGCAGCGAAGCGGGGTCCGGTGTGTCGCCCGGACCCCGCTTTTGCGTGACTGCGCGTTACGAGATGCTACTGCACGTAGTCTTGCTGCATGACCGTCGACACGTACCCGCCCGACTTCACCACGGACCTCGGCAAGGTGCGGGCGCTCCTGCCCGACGTGGAGCAGGTCGATTTCTCCGGCGAGGGGGTCCCCGAGTACCTGTTCTCGGACGCCCACCTCAACGCCCTGCTGGCTGCTGCGCGTGGCCGGGGTCGGAGCCGGATCTACCGGGCGGCTGCGATGGGTCTTCGCGCCATTGCCGTCTCCGAGGGCTTGATCGCGAAGGTCATCAAGACCGAGGACTTGCAGACGGACGGCGCCAAGCTCGCCACGGCGCTGATGGCGGGGGCCAAGGCGTGGGAGGACCAGGCCGACAAGGACGACGAGGACGCGGAGGAGTGGGAGTACGGCTTCGTCATCGTGGACTTCCAGCCTCAGCCTGCTGACTGTCTTCCTTACGGCCTGAGGGGCTTTCCGGCTTGTTGTGGATCGATGGTCGGCGGGGGCTGCCGGTGCGGTACGTACGATCACGGTTCCGGATTTGGTCGCTGGGCGTAACTATGCAACTACGATGGGTAGTGGAGCAGGTGGCGGGCCCCTACGCAGGAGTAGAACCATGGAAGAGATCTACGACGTACCCCCGTACGACAACGACCGGCCCTTCGTGTCCACCGCCTCCTTCTACGTGGACGCGGTCGACGTGATCGCCGAGGAAACAGGTAGCTAAACCCATGTCCCGACTCCTGAGCCGCCGGGCGCTTGACGCGCGCTGGCCGTGGCACCAGAGGAGTGTGCCCATCGGGCACATGAACGCGGTGTGTGAGATCTTCCGGCGCTCAGGAGACGTGAACGATTACGGCTGGGACCCGGGTACCGGTGGTCTGACCGAGCCTGACGGCTCGGGCGGTGTCGTTTATCCGCCGATGAGCCTGCTGTACCGGGGGCAAGTCCGCGCAGTTAACAACAAGGACTGGCGAGCCCGGGTGAGGACGACCCGAGGCGACTCCGGAACGATCCATGCGATCCGCTTCCAGGTACCCCAACGGGAGTGCCCGCCGATCCACGCCCATGACGTTCTCCGCGTGGTCCACTGCGCACCGGACCAGGAGCTGACGCACTACATCTTCCACGTCCGCAACATGATGATGTCCTCGAACATGTGGGTGCGGAACCTGCTGTGCGACGTGGACGTGGCCCATCCGCAGCTACTTCCCCCGCCTTACGAGGGGGAGCCGGTTGCTGCCGAGGACATTCCTGAGCCGCTGGTCAGCGGCTGCGGGTGTGGAGACTGAGGAAGGGGAACGGTCATCGCTTCCATCGACATGAAGTACAACTACAGCTTCGGCGGGGCCCAGCGGTACTACGGCGGGGGCACTCCGGCCGGAGCGATGGACTTCGGCCTCAGCGCGTTCGTGACCGACCACCTCAACAAGACCCGGCGGGACCTGATCCTCTTCATGTCCAACGAGCGCCGCAAGGGTGAAGGCATCGTCCGGGCGCGCTCGCGCGTCGACACGGGGGCGATGAAGCGCCAGGTCACCGGTACCGGTGACTTCGGTACGGACATCCTGAAGATTTCCTTCGGCTGGGAAACCCTGGCCCCGTACTACGCACCCTTCCAGGAGTTCGGCACCCGCAAGGGCATCACCCCGATGTTCGCCGTCAAGACGGCCTACGACACGGTGCTCGCCGACACCCGCGCCTTCGTGGGGCGATAGATGGCCTCCGTCGTCATGGCCTGGCAGATGGCCATCTACGAGAGACTGCGGGACAACCTGCCCTCGACCAAGGTGTTCCTGGAGGGCGTTCCGGAGAACTCGAAGGTCCCGCATGACCCGACGGGGCTCATCAAGCCCTTCGTGATCTTGTGGTTCGGTCAGCTGACCCGGTCAACGACCTCGGACGACGACTATGTGGCCGGTCTGTGCGACGAGCCGGGAGATGACGAGGCGGACGCCCAGCAGGGCAACTTCGCCGTGGAAAGCGTGGCCCCCAGCGGACTTTCGCTGCTCCAGCTGGAGGACGCCACACGGGTGCTCCTGACCGGTTTCTCTCCGGCCGGTCAGGGGCGCCTGATCGAGGACGGCTCGGCGACCGTGAGGGACCCGCTGCCCGTCGGCATCGGTGACCAGATCCGCTTCTACAAGGCGACGTTCTACCGAGGCGACTTCTACTCCACGCCTCTGTCGGTGGCCTCTACGCGGCAGACGGTGACTCCTCACGCCGAGCGCACCCATTGCCCGCAGGGGCACCCGTACGACGCGGTGAACACGGTGATTCAGGGGGACGGGAAGAGGCGCTGCCGTACCTGCATCAACGCGCGGGCCCGGTCTCGACGGGCGGGTTCTCCGGCCTGACCAGATACCGCAGGGGCGTCTCGCTGTGGTGGACGAGGCGCCCCTGCATCATGCCGGAATCCGTCAGAATCGTTCATCATTCGAGCATGACGGATCGACGGTGCTGGCAGGAAGGCTGCGAGGAAGTCCGGAGCAAGTGGGGAATGTGCCCCACTCATCAGGCGTCCTGGGCGGCCCGCTACCCGCCCAAGGCGACCAAGGTCTACGGCCGCAGGGAGTCAGAGCGATTCTGGTTCTACGTCGACCAGGGGGAGGTCGACGACTGCTGGATCTGGCGCGGCGCCCTGGATAGCGGCGGATACGGGGTCTTCAACCTCGACGAGGAGACCGGCGGCGGCCAGGAGAAGGCCCACCGGTACGCCTACAAGGAGCTGCGGGGTGAAATTCCCGAACACCCCAACGGGAAGCTCGTGGAGCTGGATCATCGATGCCGGGTACGACCCTGCGGGAATCCGTGGCACCTCCAGGCGGTCACCCAGCGGGGGAACTCCCTCCTCGGCAGGGGTTTCTGTGCGGAGAACGCCCGGAAAACCCACTGCCCGAAGGGGCACGCGTACGCCGGAGCCAACCTGATCATGACGCCCTCGGGCTGGCGGGCTTGCCGTACGTGTGTGAATGCGCGGGGGCGGGAGCGCACGCGGCGGGGAGCGGCGGTGCGGTCTCTTGGGGCGGGGGAGCAGTTGACGTTGGGTCTGGTCTTTGGCGGAGCAGCTGAGTAATGCGTGACTCACTGTAGTTGCGTGTAGCCCACTGAAGCGACCGCCTCGCTTTGAGTGAGGCGGTCGCTTCTCTGTGTCACCCTGCGTACACTTAGCGTGACAGCATGACCACGCTGGGTAGTGGGTTGCCTCCCCTGCCCCAGGCAGAAAGGAGGACCCATGGCAGCCGTCAAGATGCTGCCGCCCAGCATCACGGTGTGGTGGGTGGACGACGGGGACCAAACGGCCGAGTGCTACGTAGGCCAGTACGGCAACGGGTTCGAGGACATCTCGTGCCCGACGAGCGCCGAGATCAACGCCGGTCTCAACATCTCCTGTGCCATGACGACCGACTTCACGCTCCAGTGGACGGAGCGGGACACCGACGACACGCGTGGTCTCTGTGACGACGCGGCGGTGGCCAACCCGACCACGAAGAACTACGAGTCGACGCTGAACTTCTTCCTGGACCGCAATCCGAACAAGGAAGAAGAGTCGATCTACAACGAGGTCATGCAGCTCTTCAAGAAGCCCTTGAGGAGCGGATACCTCGTTCAGCGCATCGCGCGCCACCCCTCGCGTGAGCCGGAGGCCCAGGAAGGCGACTGGGTGACGGTTTTCAAGTTCTACTCCGGCGACCCCAACATCCTGAACGACGCCACGGCGCCGATCCAGATGGAGGTCGTCTTCTACGCCCAGGGCGCGTCCTCGGACGGCCTGGTGCAGGTCGACATCTGCCCGCAGTGCGGCAGCTGACGTCCTTCTGAAGTACCAAACCACCAAGGGGAATGGCATGAATGAGCAGCACCAGGGCGGGGCGGCGGACCGGGCCGCCGACCCGTCCGTCTTCGACTTCAACGCCTACATCTCGGGGACGGCGACCTTCCCCGAGTTTGAGCACACGGTCTATCTCGACCAGCGCAGCGGCATCGACCTCTACGAACTGTCGCAGGAGTACGACAAGCACGCGGAGCGCGGCCGGGAGATCATGCGCATCCAGGCCAACATGGCCGAGTCCTCCACCCGGTCTTTCGTGGACGAGGAAGCGGAAGACCTGGCGGCAGAGCTGGAGAAGATCGAAAAGGTCACCGCCGAGCTGGCCCCGAAGATCAATGCGCTGGAGCGCAAGATCCGGCAGTCCGCGCTGAAGCTGGTCTTCCAGGGCGGAACTGCCCAGAAGCTCGGCGCGGTCGTCCGGCAGGCGGAGAAGGAGTTCCACAAGAAGCACGGCCGCAAGGACGACACGGACCTGGAGTACCTGACCGCCAAGTCCAAGGCCATTCTCGCTGCCCAGCTCACCGCCTACTGCACGAAGATCGTTCTCGCCGACGGCACCGAGCAGGACCCGCCGAACAGCGTGGGCTTCATGCAGCTGCTCGACGCGCTGATCTCCTCGGAGTCTGTGCGCCTGATGGCTACCCTCAACAAGTCCCTCGACTCGTCGGCCGACTGGGCCGAGAAGGTGGACGCCGGGTTTCCTGGCGGACGCAATGAGCCGCGAGAAGAACCGGTGGTTGGTGCCGGTGCTCAAGACGGCCCGTTCCTGGTCCCTGCCGCCCCTGACGCTCTTGACGGGGGAGGCCCCGAACTGGGCTGACGAGAGGAACCGGCTGCTGGCCACGGCGTTGACGGTCCTGGAGACGGAGACCTGCGCGCACTGCGGCACTCCTGCGTGGATCGGTCATTCAACGGACCGGAACATCGTCTTCGAGATCGAGTCGACCACCTGCTACGGGTGCGCCGAGGTTGAGAAGGATCAGGAGAACGACCGTCGCAGCAACCGGAAGAAGCCCCGAGGGGAGTTCCGGTTTCCGGTGCCAAAGAGTGCCTGGCCGGATGAACCTCTTCCATCCCGGTCCGAGATGTACAGCGCGGAGGAAAGCAAGAGGTAGCTGTAGTGGCCGCACAGTTCGATGCCACAGCTCGAATCTCGGTCGACCTGCGTGGTTTCTCTCAGGCCGCCAACGAGGTCACCCGCTCCGGCGGGTCCATGACCAAGATCTTCCAGAACCTCCACGTACAGCTGAACCAGCTGGAGGCGACGAACAAAAAGGTCTCGGCCGACCTCTTCAAGCTCCTCTCCGCGTTCAACCAGATCTCCTCCGCCGCCCAGAAGTACGCCTCCGCCATGCAGGCCCTCAGCCGCATCGACGGCTCCAAGGGCCCCCAGCAGATGGCCAAGGCGTTCGACCAGCTCCGCACCGCGCTCGGCAACGTCAACGGCATGTCCGCCAAGGAAGCGGAACGCGTCGGACGCACCGTCAACCTGTACAACCAGCTGGCCTCTGCACTCCAGAAGGTGGCCCGCAGCTACCAGATCATCCGCTCGGTCGGCCAGATGGACGTCAAGCAGGCCCAGACGGCCGAGCGGAACGCCCAGGCAGCCGCCAGGCTGGCCATTGAGCAGCAGCGGGTGGAGAACGCCGCCCAGCGCGCCGCGAACGCCCAGAGGCGCCTCAACGCCGAGCTGGAGCGGTCCAGCCAGGGCATGCGAGGCTTTGGGCAGTCCTCGTTCGCGGTCCGCTCCTCCCTCGGCGAGATCGAACAGCAAGGACGGGGCCTACTCCAGGTCTTCCAGGCCATCGGAACCACCCTGGCCGGGTCAGCCATCAGTCAGGAGCAGGCGTTCGCCCAGGTCACCCGCGTCGTCTCAGCTGCGGCAGCGGAAGCTGCCGGGCTCAAGGACGCCTTCCAGGCCATCGCTGCGGACATGCCGATCAGCTTCGAGGAAGTCGCCCGTATCGGTCAGCTCGGCGCCCAGATCGGCGTTACCGCCAACCAGCTGGACGCCTTTACGCAGACCGTGGCCCGGTTCTCGCTGACCACCGGCGTGGCCGCCGAGGAGACGACACTGCTGCTCGGCCGCATCGCCGAGATGCAGCAGGTCCCCACCAGCCAGATGGAGAACCTAGGCTCCGCCATCCTCGCCCTCGGTACGGCCTCGGCCGCCACCGAGCAGGAGATCCTGCGGATCAACGAGTCCATCGCCACCGTCTCCAACGTCTTCGGCCTCTCGGCCCAGGCGGTCACTGGCCTGGCATCAGCTCTGGCGACCCTGCGTGTGCGTCCTGAGCTGGCCCGAGGTTCTTTGACCCGTGTCTTCGGGGAGCTGGACTCCGCGATCCAGGACGGCGGCCAGTCCCTCGGCAAATTGGCTTCCCTTATGAACATGACGGGCAAGGAGGTGATGAACCTCCGCAACACCAATCCGGACCAGTTCTTCCTCGCCTTCGTTCGTGGCCTTAAGGGGGCCGCTCAGGAGTCCGGAGGGTTCCAGACGGTACTGCGGGACCTCGGCATCAACGCGGTCCGAGATATCGACACTTTCACCCGTCTGGGCAACAACTTCGAGGTGCTGTCCAAGTCCTTTGCCAGTGCCAACCTGGAATGGTCCAAGGGAACAGAGCTTCAGCGGCAGTCCGAGGATATCTTCAACACCACGGCGGCCAAGCTCCAGAACCTTTCCGATGAGTTCAAGAACTTCGCCGCCCAGGCCGGAGGCCCGTTTGCGGCAGCCATCGGAACAGCGGCAGAAGCTCTGGCGTGGGTCATGAAGACCTTGACATCCCTCGGGCCCATCGTGCCCGTCTTCGGTACGTTGACTGCCTTGGTGGTTGCTGGCGGTGCGGCGTTTGTTGCCTACCAGCTCATCCTCTCCAAGACCATTCAGTCACTCATTGCTACGTCCGAGCTTCAGCGCAACCTGGGCGTATCCACCCTCACCATCGGTACGGCATACCGGGCGATGCGTGGGGAGCTGGCGGCAACGTCCGCCGCGTCGGTGAACATGGCCAACAGTCTTCGTCTGGCGAACAGCCAGATGACCGTCGGTCAGGCGGCAGCTGCTCGTTCTGCCGCCTCCATCACCGCGATGGGCGCAGCGATGAACAGCACAGCCACTGCGACGGCGCGCCAGGTGGCTGCAAACCAGGCTTCGTCCGCATCATGGTCCCGGATGGCGGTAGCCAGCTCGGCCAGTGCCGCCGCGATGCAGCGCAGCGTCATGGCGACGGGTCAGGCAGTCGCCTCGCAGCAGGTGCTCGCCAATTCGACTTTTGCCTCTTCTGCCGCTCTTCAGCGCCAGGCAGTGGCGGCTACCCAGGCAGCCACCGCGAACCGCATCATGGCCTCCACGTCGCAACAGGCAGCCGTTGCCGGTCTTGCAGGCGCATCAGGCGTTACGGCCCTGGGAACCGCGACACAGCTCGCAGCCCTGCGGGCCCGGGCGGCTTCATTGGCCTTCGGGCCGTGGGGTATCGCCATCTTCGGCGTGACGGCGGTTCTCGGTCCTCTGATCGCGTCGATGGTGGACTTTCGCTCGGAGTCTGACAAGCTCTACGACTCCTCGATCAAGGCTGCTGGCGGTACTGACGGTCTGGTCAGCGCCCTCAAGGCGGACACTGAGGAGTTCAAGAAGTCTGGCGAGAACATTCGCCTCGTCCGCAACGCGTACAGCGACCTTTCCACCGAAAACGACAAGCTGGCAAACCGGCAGCTCAACCAGGCCCAGGCGCAGAAGCGGGCAATCGAAGCTACGGCAGGAAACCGGGCGGAGCTGGAGCGGCAGGCGGCTGCTCACGGCAAGGGTGCGGAGGCTGCTCAGGTCTACCTGAGCAAGCTCGATGACGCTGAAGGGGGCATCAAGCGGACCAATGCCGCCCTCGCCGAGTCGACAGTGGCCATCGGCGCGCAGACGAAGATGTGGCTGACCAACGCCACCGAGGCGGCCTTGTCGAACTCGAAGCTGGCTGATGGGTCGAAGCTCTCCAAGACGGCCCTGGATCAGCTTGGCGACTCCGGCGTGAAGGTTGGGGACATCCTCACCAAGGCGCTGCGGGACCCGGAAACCGCCACTGGAACCCTTGACGCGGCGATCAAGGATCTGAACAAGACCATCGACATGGGCCGCGCCGGGTCGTCTCCAGGCATGCTGAACACGGAGTACGGCAAGAGCTTGGTGGAGCAGGCGGCTGCGGCGACCCGGGCAAAGGACTTCCTGGAGGCGCTGAGGCAGACCATCGGGGACACCAGCGACGAGGCGCTGAAGGCCAGCACTGTCCAGGACCTTCTGGGTGATGCACTTCAGACGGCTGGGCAGGAGGCCGTGGTCGCGGGCGGCAAGATCAAGCTGACCAGCGACAACCTCGAAGATCTGGACCAGACTGCCGAGAGTGTTGCAACGGCCGTTTCGAATCTGGGTAAGAGTCTTCAGGGTTTCGGCACTCCGCTGGACGCCTTCGCCTCGGCGGCGAAGAAGGCCATGGGCGATTCGGAGGACGCGGTCTCCAAGTTCTCGTTGAGTGCCAAGGGCAACCTGAACACTTTTCTGCGCGAGCTGGAGAAGATCGCCCAGGCGCAGCAGAACTGGTCGGCCAACCTCATCAAGATCTCCGGCACCCTCGGTGCGGACATCACCCAGGGCTTGGCCGAGCTGGGTCCGGAGGCGGCGCCGATGATTCAGCAGCTGGCGCAGCTGACCACGGGAGAGCTTCAGAAGCTGAAGCCGCGCCTGGCGGCGCTCGGCGCGGAGAGTACCGAGGCGCTGGCAGGTGGCCTACTGAAGGGCATCGCCTCCCTGGAGAACGTGTCGGCCAAGGCCCGCAACACCATCGCCTCCGGCTTGAGCAAGGCCCTGAAGGACGCCGATAGTCCGGAGGACTTCAACAACATCGTCGCCTCCTACGACAAGATGATCAAGGAGCTGGGCAAGAAGAAGCCGAAGATCGACGTCGAGGTGGCTCTCGATGCGGTCAAGGCCGGGGCTGACATCGGCAAGCTCATGAAGACGTACGCCACGGCCGACAAGCTGAAGATCCGGCCCGAGGTCGATGTGCTCTTTGACCAGGCGAAGACAGCTGCCGACTTCAACCGCATCGCCGCCATCGTCAAGACCTTGGCCTCGGCGGAGAAGGCGAAGATCCCCATCGACATGGACGACGCCCCGGCCAAGGCGTCGATCGTTCAGCTGGAGGCGTGGGTCCGGCTCCAGGAGGTCATGGGGCTGCTCGACGTCAAGGGCAAGGCCGCGATGGAGGACTCCGAGTTCCGGTCCAAGGTGACCGGACTGGCCAACCTTGTGCTTGGCGAGGAAGCAACCGGAAAATTCGACGTCAACGGCGACGGCAAGTTCAACGACACCGAGTTCCGTGCGCTCTTCCAGGCTCTCATCAACTTTGTGCTCGGCAACGAGTCGCAGCTCGACGCCGAGGGCAAGGCAGAGCTGGAAGACCTGGTGACGAACAAGCTCGGCGGGATCATCAAGGTGATGGACGGCTTCAACGGGAAGACCGTCGCCGGGACCGCGAACCTCATCGACAACGCCTCGCCGAAGATCGCCCAGATCTCCACCGCGCTGAGTAGTCTGAACGGTCGCACTGCCACGGCGTACGCGAACACGGTGCAGACCACCTACCGACGCCAGATCGATCAGGGTTCGCGCAGTGTGCAGGCCGCTTCGGGTGGATACATCACTGGGCCCGGCGGCCCCAGGGACGACAAGATCTCCGCTTGGCTGTCCAACGGCGAGTTCGTCGTCAACGCCGCCGCGACGAAGAAGCACCGGGCGTTGCTGGAGAAGATCAACGCTCGGGGAGCGAAGGCGTCGGTCTCTCAGCCCTTCCACTACGCCAACGGGGGCATGGTGCAGGGCGGAGGCGACCGTCATTCGTCCTTGATGATGCAGCGTGCCGCTGCGTCCATGAATGCAGCCGCTAACACTCTCGTCAATCAGGTCAGCCGCAACGCGGACCGCAAGGTTCAGCTCCCCCGCACGAACATGGGACCCGTCATCACGGTGAACAACACCTACCCAAGGGACGAGCCCACCTCGATCTCGATCAACCGCTCGCTGGCATACGCGGCGGCGCTCAACGGAACGCTGTGAGGAAACCCTGATGGCTTACGCGAACTGGGCTGCCCTGGTGGCCTCCGAGTCCACGGCGAACTACACGGTCACGAAGAACGACCGGAGGTCGCAGTGGTCGGCCATTGCCATTCACGGTGGAGCGCTGGAGCGACTGACCACGGACATCGTCACGGACGTGGCGACGGCCAATCGATACAGCTGGTACGCGCTGGATTTGCACGACACCACAGTCCCGGCCGACAACCAACGGCTGCGTATCCAGGCGCCGAACTTCGACGAGCCGCAGTGCTTGGCGCTTCAGAAGAATGCCTCGTACACCCTCGCTGTGCACGCCATCTCGGACGTGGCTGAGCTGCCGGGGGATCTGGGTAAGGTCCGGGTTCGGGGCCTGGACACCACGCGGCAGAATCGCGTCGCCGAGGTGCTGACAGCTGCCGGATTTCAGGTGGTGAAGAAGTCCGAGGAGGGTAACGCCACAGGAGGTGAGCGCGGGGACGCGCTGGATCCGAACAACGTTGCGGCCCGGAACAGGACCGGCCGGGGCGTCAATGTCGAGCTGGATCTGACGTTCCGCAAGACGCTTGTCACTGACCCAGATGACCTGTCGAGCCCGAAATCGGCTCGTTACACCGCTTTTGTCAAGGCTTTGTCGGACTACCTCGGAACGTACGACAAGTACAACAGGTGGGCTGATCTCGCCGCTGGTGAGGTACTGGACACGGATTACGAGGTCGAGCAGATCTCGGCGTCGTCCAAGTGGGCGCACATTGCGATCCACGGCGGTGCGGTCGAGCGGATGACTACGACGTTGGCCCGTGAGGTGGCCAGCGCGGAGGGCCAGAAGTACTGGTCGATGGTGGGCCGGAAGCCCATCAACAACGCCGACCTGCACATCACCTCGACCCGGTTCGACAATCCCGCGTGCGTGGCGCTGGTCGCCCAGTCGCAGTACTGCGTCAGCTATCACGGCGTTTCGGACGCAACCGCCGGGACCACCACACCGACCGCGTTTGTCGGCGGTTTGGACCTCTACAACCGCGATCGGGTCGTGGCGGCGCTGAACGCCAAGGGCATCGCGGCCGTGGTGGCGACGGACGGCTCTCTGAACGGTGACGATCCGGCCAACATCGCCAACCGGACCGCGTCCGGAAAGGGTGTGCAGATTGAGCTGAACCGGGCGCTACGGAATCAGTTCGTGGAGTCCGGTAACGCCTCGGACGAGGACACCTCGCCGACCACGCAGACGTTCGCCGACTTCGTTGCCGCCATCTCCTCCGTGGTGCATGAGAGCGCCGTGTCGGCGGCGGACCGGCCGTTCGATGTCGGCGAGTTCTCCACGCAGGTGCTCGGCAAGGAGGTGACTCTGGCCTACGGCCGAGCGCATCAGCAGGCGTGCCAGGAGCCGACGACTATGGAGATGTTCTTCACGCAGATCATTTCGGACAACCAGGTCGTCCCTGGGGAGTCTGTTGCTCCTCCGGCGGGCGCACGTTCGGCGCGTGGGGACATCTGCGTGAACCGTGTCGACGCGAGCGGGAACCTGGTCTCCAGGATGTGGTGCAAGGGCTTCGATCACGGCGCATCACTGGGAGGCGTCGAATACGTTGGGGGCCAGTACTACCTGTGGCTTGCCACGGATGCCACGGAACTGTCGATCGGCAGTAACGCCTACGGCAAGAAGATTTGCCGCATTCGGTATGTCGCCGACAAGGTGTACAACAAGGGCGACAGTGATATTGACATCTATGATGTCTTCCCCTCCGGGTCGACGCGGCTAGCGCCGTCGATGGACTGGGCGAACAACCGGGTGGGCGTATTCCGGCGGCAGGGAGGTATCGACTCGTATTACGTGTACGACATGACCGCCTTCCGGAACAAGAACTTCACCGCACCGATCTGGGTGGTTCCGGAAGTACCTGCCCCGGTGGTGCGGCAGTCCTGGTGCTTGTTCGGTGAGTACATCTACTCCGTGTACGGCAACATGTGGAACGCCTCAACCAATCCGAAGTACCCGGCCAGCATCGGAAACACGCACTTCACGATCATCCACGCGCCGACGGCGACGCTGATCGAGGATCACATCCGCAACACCGAGCTGAGCCTGGAGATCCGCGAGCCGGAGGCGCTGAACATCTGGGACCAGCTCGGCGAGCCGAAGCTGATGTTCGGCTGGTCGGTGTCTGAGACACTGCCTCGCCGGGCGCACCTGAGGACCATCGCCAACCGGTTTCCGTACCGGAGCTGGCAGGAGGTCGTCAACAACGAGAGCGCCGACAATTATGAGACGCACCTGGTCACCCGGGGAAGCAACGTCTCGCACCTGGCGATCCATGGCGACCAGCAGGAGTTGATGACACTCGCCATGGCCCAGGGCGTCGCCGATCAGTACGGGCACGAGTTCTTCGGCGTCGAGAGCAAGAAGGGAACCACGGCGCCGGACAACAGCAACCTTCTCCGCATTCCCTCCGTCCTCTTCGACCACCCTGACTGCCTCGCCCTACAGAACCAGGTCGAGTACTCCTGGAGCTATCACGGCCGGGCTGATGACCTGGATGACCCGGACGGTGGGGTGGCCTACGTCGGAGGGCTGGACACGTACAACCGCCAGCGCACCATCCAGGCTCTCCGCCAGAAGGGCTTCAATGTTGTCGACGGGGGGCGCGAAGGGGGCGGCTGGGGGGATCAGCAGTACCCGGCCAACATCGTCAACCGGAACGTGGCAGGCGCCACCATGGCGGCTACCGGGCAGGTGACCCCCACCGCACTGCTCAACGGGGGTGGTGTGCAGATCGAGGTCTCACGCACTCTGCGCAACCGCATGTCGGCGTCGGGGAGTGCCGCCGACCTGAGCCAGGGCACTACGGAGGTCTTCACGGACTTCGTCGAGGCTGTCGGGCAGATCGCGCAGGACCCCGAGGGGAAGGAGGTCGAAGAGCCGAAGGACCGGTGCATCAGGTACTTCATCAACGACTTCAACCTGACTCAGCCGCAGTACGGCATCAAGCTGATGCAGGGTACTGAGTGGGCGTCGGCGATCTCTCCTCGGCGGTTCGACCTGGAGATCCCGATGTGGCACGGCCAGATCGCCATGTGGCATGACCCGCTCGACACCATGAAGGTCACCTTCGAGGTGGAGATCACCGCGAAGAGCCAGTCGATGCTGCGGCAGCGGTACAACGACTTTGTTTCCCTGTGCGGGACAGGCAAGTGGGTGTCGGTCAGGCTGGAGCGGTATCGGGGCATCTTCCTGATGTCGGACACGGAGCACGATCCGACGGACACGAACCGTCCGTACGGGGAGTTCGCCAACGCTCAGCTGGAGTCGCTTTCGGCGCCGGAGTACGACCATGCGGCGTTGCGGCTGACGACCACGGCGGTCTTCAACGTGCCGACGGGCCAGTGGCGCAGCCACAAGGTCTACATGCAGGCGTTCGAGGGTCGAGGGAACTCGCAGCGGTGTGTCGTTGCCAAGGTTTCCTCAGTGCCTGTCTACTCGATGATCATCCGGGTGCAGGGCGGTCCGGGGGGAAACCGGAATCTTGCGTCGTGGTCGCTGGTGGACCGCTGGTCGCAGACCGGCGTGGCCTGGGATGATCCGGTCGGCGTGAACCTGAACAACGGGGAGTGGCTGTACTGCAACACGGACAACATGAGGTGCTACATCTCCAACAAGAAGACCATGTTGGAGACGGGCGAGTCCTGGTCCGAGTTCATCGACCGGATTGACGGGGTGGCTGCCTGGTCTAACTTCCGTTACATCCGTAATGGCCCGTTGATGCTGACGCACAAGCTGACATGGAACGAGGCGGCGCAGAAGCTGGATCACACATCCGGGGTGAACATTTCGATGACCGCCATCGACGGTGACGCGGTCGATCGTGAGCTGGTCATTCGTGCGCGTGCCGCCAATAGGTGAGTAAGGGGAATCATGGCTGGCGACTTGATGAAGGCGCGTCTTCGGGTGCGCTGGGCGGACGGCGACTATCGGGGGTTCCTCCTTCAGCCTTCATCGTGGGAGATTGGGCTTCCACTCAACGACATTCCTTCGTTGCGAATCAATCTTCATGAGAACACGAGCAACTACAAGTTGATCAATCGTCCTCTCGATGTGGCGTTTGAGGTCTTCAACTCCAACGCGGTCAACCCGGACACCGGACGGCCTTATCCGTCGGGGGCCTATCAGGAGTTTCCGAACTGCCGCTTCTTGAACATCAAGCAGACCGGAAACATGATGTCCGGTACTCAGACTCGTGATGGCGAGTGGCAGTTCGAACTTCCGGGCTACGGCTGGATGATGAAGAAGATCCTGAACATTCGAGATTCGACGTTCGATGCAGATGGTCGCCGCACCTTCAAGAACGCGACAGTCGGGCGCATCCTCCAGACGTTCATCCAGGAGGCGCGAGATGTGAGTAACGTCTTGTACTTCACGGAGAACTTCAACTCCTCAGTCGACTCCTCGGGCCGGGCCTGGGCATCTGTGGCCAGTGGCCTGGATGAGAGTTTCGACGCGGGGCAGGCTCTCCTGTCCATTCTGCAAGGTTTCTCCGCCCGGGGGCTG
>CAMFDH010000007.1 GCA_945949035.1 uncultured Actinomyces sp. | reverse complement strand
ACAACACGGCAACTGGCCGGTGTGGTGCGCGAGCTAGTTGCGGCCGGCGGTATCGCCCTCATCTGCCACGAAAGCGCGACCTCGCTGTACAGTGCGGTGATTGAGCGTCTGGGGAAGGAGCTGGAAAGCGCCCCGGAGGTCGCCGTCCTCGTCGGACCCGAGGGCGGAATCAGCGAAGAAGAACTGGCAGTGCTCGTGGAAGCCGGGGGCACAATCATCCAGCTGGGTGGGACAGTCATGCGTTCCTCAACGGCCGGAACAGCGGCGCTGGTTGCGCTGAACGTGGCATTGGGTCGATGGTAGAGACCATGAGCGAGCAGAACCTCGAAGTCACCAGGCGTTCCCAGACCCTGCGGATTCCCGAAACCGTCACACACGTGGACGTCATGGGGACATCCGACCAGTCTCTGCGCATTCTTGAAAAGGGTTTCCCCGAGACACGCATTTCCGTTTCAGGGAACACGATCTACCTGAACGGACCGGATGAGGACCTGCCGCTGGTGGGAGGAATCCTCGAAGAAATGATTGAGGCCGCCCAGGCGGGCTCACCCCTTGATTCACAAACCATCGCCGAGGCCGTGTCGATTCTTCGTTCACCCGAGGTGACACGCCCACGATCCGCCGTGGGACTGAGTGGAAAGTTCGTTCGCGCGAAGAGCCCGGGGCAGCAGAACTATCTTGACGCCATTGATTCCCACCAGGTCAGCTTCGGGATCGGACCTGCGGGAACCGGCAAGACCTACCTGGCGATGGCCAAGGCGGTCGAGGCCCTGCTCTCGGGGGCGGTAAGGCGACTCGTCCTCACTCGTCCTGCCGTTGAGGCAGGGGAGAACCTGGGGTTCCTTCCCGGTTCTCTCACCGACAAGATTGACCCCTACCTGCGTCCCCTGTACGACGCCCTTCAGGACCTCCTTGAAGAGGGCGCCCTGCCCAGGCTGATGGAAGCGGGGGCAATCGAGGTCGCCCCACTTGCGTACATGCGTGGCCGCACACTCAACGACTCTTTCGTCATTGTTGATGAGGCGCAGAATACGACGACAGCCCAGATGAAGATGCTGCTGACCCGCCTCGGAAACGGCTCGAAACTGGTGGTCACCGGTGACGTCACCCAGGTCGATTTGGGGCGGGGGCAGCGCTCCGGCCTCACCCACGCCGAGGACGTTCTGAGGAATGTGGAGGGCATCGCCTTCTGCTATCTGACCAGCGCCGATGTTGTCCGGACCCAGATTGTGGCCGACATTGTCGACGCCTACGAAGAGTGGGATGCGCGGCACCCGAACAGCGGGGAAGATTACGACAGGCACCGAAGAAGGGGAAACCGTGACCGTTGAGGTTCTCAATGAGACCGATATAGAGATTGACCTGGCTGAGTTTGCCGAACTAGCTGACTTCGTCCTCACCCAGATGCATGTCTCGACTGATTCCGAGTTGACCATCCTCTTTATTGAGGAAGATCCGATGGCTGACCTACACGTCCGCTATCTCGATCTTGAGGGACCCACCGACGTGATGAGCTTCCCGATGGATGAACTCAAACCGGGACGTCCCGACGCGATTACGCCGGAGGGAACCCTCGGAGACATCTGCATTTGCCCCACGGTGGCTGAGAAACAGGCCCTGGCGGCCGGACACTCGGCGGTTGAGGAAATGCTGCTGCTGGCAACCCACGGCATCCTCCACCTGCTTGGCTACGACCATGCAGAACCCGAGGAAGAGGAAGTTATGTTTGCCCTGCAGCGCAAGCTGCTTCTGACGTTCCTGTCACAGAGGTGAACACCGTCAGGGATGTCCTCCCATCTGAGATAGGTCTTGTCCTCGCCATCTTCGGCGTGGCCGGGATGTTCCTCGGCGCCTGGTTCTCAGCTGTCGATACAGCCCTATCACGCATGACGATCGCCTACGCAGAGGATCTGGTTCTGCAGGGGCGACGCGGTGCGAGACGTCTGATTCCAGCACTGATGGACCGCAGGGAAACGGGACGCACCCTGGCCCCCATCCGTGTCCTTGCCACCACCATCGGCATGGTGACGCTCACCGTTGCCCTCTCCGCCGAGTTCTGGAGCATGAACTGGCAGTGGTGGCTCACCCTGCTGGTGACCATGGCGATCGTTGCGGTGGTGCAGCTTGCGGGGCTGGGTATGTCAACCCGCCTCAACAGTGGCTCGCGCTACGTCACCGTGGCACTGATTGGCTCCAGGGTGGCCCAGAGGATTTACGGGCAGGCCCGCCGTCACCGGCAGCGCACCCATGACTCAGCAAACGGAGACCATCACCCCGAATCCCGCCTGGTTGTGGCGGAAGAACTACGAGAGCTCCTCGATGAGGTTTCTGAGGACGGCACCCCGGCACCCCTTGAGGAAGAGGATCGCAAGATTCTGCGCTCGGTGTTTGAACTGGGGCAGACCCGGGTTGGGGAACTTATGGTGCCCCGCTCAGAGATGATCACGCTGCGAGGGGACGAGGACGCTCGGACCGCATTGGACCTCTTTATGACCTCCGGCTACTCCCGCCTCCCGGTGACGGGCAAGTCGCTCGATGACATCCAGGGCGTGGTCTACCTGAAGGACGTGGTGCGTCGTTCCCTAAAGGGGGAGGGCGCCCTCGACATCGAGGTCAAGGACTTGGCGCGGGCCGCCGAGTTCGTACCCGAGATGAAGCTCGCGGACGACGAACTTCGCGTCATGCAGACCAACAACACCCACCTCGCCCTCGTCGTCGACGAGTACGGGGGAATCGCCGGCTTGGTGACTGCGGAGGACATCCTCGAGGAGCTGGTTGGTGAACTGGTCGATGAACACGACATGGACGTCGCTACCGTCGAGGTGGTTGAGGACGGGGTGTGGAAGGTTCCGTCCTCGTACCCGATCGACGACCTTGAAGATCTCCTGGACGTCCGTATTGACGAAGACGATGTCTACTCGGCTGGCGGCCTGCTGACGAAGGCCATCGACAGGGTGCCGCTACCCGGGGATCGGGCCGAAGTCGGTGATGTGATCCTCGAAGCAGGCGAGTCCACAGGGCGCCGCAAGCGTGTCCTCACCATCTATGTGCGTCGCAGAGTGAGCCCGAATGACGATAGTGGCGTTTAATGGCTCATAGGACCGATGAAAGGGAAACAGTGACTACCTTCGATGAGGATCAGTTCAGAGCGGGATTCGTAGCAATCGTTGGACGGCCCAACGTCGGTAAGTCAACACTGACAAATGCCCTAGTCGGTCACAAGGTGGCAATCACCTCGATGCGACCGGAAACGACGCGCCACAACATTCGCGGCATTGTCCAGAGGGACAACGGGCAGCTGGTTGTTGTGGATACGCCGGGTTTCCATCGTCCCCGCACCCTGCTGGGGAAGCGCCTCAACGAGATGGTGCAGGAAGCCCTGGTGGCGGTTGACGCCGTTGTGGTGTGTTTCCCCGCCGACCAAAAGGTGGGGCCAGGAGATCGCTTCATCACCAGTGAGGCCGGGAGGGTTAGTGCCTCCCGCATCGCCGTGGTGACGAAGATTGACCAGGTGGACAAGAATCGCCTTGCCGAACACCTGCTTGAAGTCAGTGAGCTGGACGCATGGTCAGCCATTGTCCCCGTCAGTGCCAAGACTGGGGAGAACCTGGACCGCCTGCTCGACGTCCTCGTTTCAGAGATGCCGCTGTCCCCGCCGCTGTATCCCGAGGACGAAATTACAGAGGAGACGGAAGAGACCCTGATCGGGGAGTTCATTCGTGAGGCGGCCCTGGAGGGAATTCACCACGAACTGCCCCACTCGGTGGCTGTTCAGGTCACCGAACTTCTCGAACGAAAAGGGAAGCAGGGGAAGCCGGGTGTCCTTGATGTTCATGCCACGATCTTTGTCGAGCGCGACAGCCAGAAGGCCATCATCATCGGTAAGGGTGGTTCACGTCTGAAGGAGATTGGTTCGAACGCTCGTCGAGAGATCGAGGAGTTGCTGGGAAGGCGCGTCTACCTGCACCTGCACGTGACTGTCGCCAAGAACTGGCAGACAGACCCCAAGATTCTTCAGAGATTCGGGTTCTAACAGTGTCCGACAGCAACGCGGCTGCCGAAATCGTCACCAGGACTCGGCGCGATCGACTCGTCACATTCGTCAACACCTTCTTCTTTCTTTTTGCGGGTATGGCCTCCCTGTGGCTTGTCGTCCTCGCGGCGATGGATACCCGGGGGTGGCGCTGGCTTATCGCCATCTACGTGGTGCTGCTGTGGGCGGTTCTGGCCTATGTCTTCCTTCCGCGCCTCTACAAGTTGATGACCGCGGTGTTCCTACCCGACTACTTCATCGGCAGGACGAGGACGGGCTCCGGCCTACTCGGAGACGTGGTCAACATGGCCTGGGACGGCCCGGATGCCAACATCCACCGCGTGATGCAGGCAGCTGGCTGGACCCTGTCCACGCCCGTGACACTTGACAGCTCCCTCAAGATCATTCGCTCGGTTCTGACCCGCACCCCCTACAAGGACGCGCCGGTCTCACCCCTCTTCCTTTTTGACCGTATTCAGGATTTTGCCTACCAAAAGGATGTGGGGGGCAGCGCGAACCAGCGCCACCACATCCGTTTCTGGAAGACACCTGACAACTGGCCCCTGCCAGGTGGCGCCGAGGTCGGGTGGCTGGCAGCCGCCGCATATGACACTGGGGTTCGTCTCTCAATGTTCACCCTGCAGGTGACGCACGCAATCTCAGGCGACATCGATAAGGAACGTGACTTTACGATCCAGTCGGTCGAAGGAGTCGACCAGAGAATCAAGGTCGACTGGATCAAGAAGTTCTCCACGGCCTTTCACGCTCGAAACGGCGGCGGGGACATGGTCCACACCGACGGTAACCTCCCGATTGTCAACGTGACAACGCTGCCGGATACCGTCCCTCAGCTGACGCCGGCCGAGATTGCAGAGATCCGTAGTGCTGATCCGGCGCCCCCGCAGACCTACTGGCAGAAATTCCGACAGACCAAGCGTCCATTCACGCTCTACCTGGTGCTGGTTGCCAGCATTCTCACGGCGATAACCACGGTTCTCGGCATGGTTCACGGAGGATCGCTTGGACCCGTGGCCTCGGTTGTCTACCTGGTTGCTCTAGCCCTCTTTGTTCCGGCCCTGTGGTTTGGTTCGGCGTGGGCAAGGCGCATCCTCATGGTCATCTACGGGGTCAACGTCATGATTCACGTGGTCGCCTGGTTCCAGGCTGACTTTGTGGTCGACTCCAGTACCGGGATCAGCCACATCGCCCTCGCCACCCTGCTGGTACTGGCGCTGTCATCCGAGGCGGTGACCGACTACGCAGCTGATATTAGCGGTTGGGTTGCGGACCAACGGTGCAGCAAACGGGGCTCTAGAGCCTAGGGATCGGTGGGGGATCGCGTTATGCCCCACCGTGAAACCTGTTTGCGCCCCGGGAAGGATCGCGATAGATTGCGACCGTGACCACACAGAACCTGCTGCTTAGCTGCCGCGGCGAAGCCTAATCCAGATCGGAAGGCACGTCGCGGAGTTTGTCGTTCCGATCATCTGTACCTTCCAGGCTAAGAAAGCAAACAGATGCTCACCAGTGGTCCCGTGAATTTTCAGCAGAACTCCGCAATGCCGGTCTCTAAGTACCGACCCTTTCTTGAGACCAATCCGCCGCTCCTGCAAGAGCGCAGCTGGCCGTCCCAGCAGATCACCAAGGCTCCCCGGTGGCTAACCACCGACCTTCGTGACGGCAACCAGTCCCTGGTTGAACCAATGGATCCTTCGCGCAAGCGCCTCATGTTCGACATGCTGGTTCGCATGGGTTACAAGGAAATCGAGATCGGCTTCCCGGCCGCCTCCCAAACGGACTTCGACTTCGTCCGCTCCCTGGTTGAGTCCGGAGCGGTGCCTGACGATGTCACAGTCTCTGTCCTCACCCAGTCGCGCCCCGACATCATTACCCGCACCATCGAGTCCCTTGTTGGTCTGAAGCGTGCCACCGTCCATCTCTATAACGCCACTTCACCGCTGTTTCGCGAGGTCGTGTTCCGCAACGACAAGGCGCAGACGATCGCCCTCGCAGAGCAGGGCACACGCACCGTGATGGAGCAGGCTGAGCGCCTCCTCGGGGATGAGACTGTCTTCGGATTCGAGTACTCACCAGAGATCTTCATCGACACCGAACCTGAGTTTGCCCTGCAGGTTTGCGAAGCCGTCATGGATATTTGGCAGCCCGGTCCGGGACGCGAGATCATCCTCAATCTTCCCGCCACCATTGAACGCGCCACCCCGAACATCTATGCGGATCAGGTTGAATGGATGTCCAAGAACATCTCTCGACGTGAGTTCGTCACCATCTCGGTTCACCCTCACAACGACCGCGGCACTGCTGTTGCGGCTGCGGAACTCGCACTTCTTGCGGGTGCCGACCGTGTTGAGGGCTGCCTTTTCAGCCACGGTGAACGCACCGGTAACGTCGACCTCGTTACGCTGGCTTTGAACCTGTACACGCAGGGCGTCAACCCCCAGATCGACCTCTCGGACATCGATGAGGTCCGTCGTACGGTTGAGTACTGCACGGGTATGGAGGTCCACGCCCGCACCCCGTACGCGGGCGACCTCGTCTACACCTCCTTCTCCGGTTCGCACCAGGACGCTATCCGTAAGGGATTCGCTGTCCGTGAGGATCAGATGGCTGAAGCCGGTTCTGATGAGGCCGTCCTCTGGCAGATTCCCTACCTGCCGATTGACCCGCACGATGTGGGACGCACGTACGAGGCCGTGGTTCGCGTCAACTCCCAGTCGGGTAAGGGTGGGGTCGCCTTCCTCATGTCATCGGCCCATGCTCTTGAACTGCCGCGTCGCCTGCAGATTGAGTTCTCTCAAATTGTTCAGGCGCAGACAGAGGCTATGGGCGGAGAGATTGATGCAGAGACCATGTGGCGCATTTTTGCCGACGCCTACCTGCCTAACGACTCCTGCGCGGGGCTTGAACCCTGGGGTCGCTTCGTCCTCGGGCGCTCCACCGTCACCTCGGATGATTCTGGCGCTCAGCTGAGGGCGGAGATCTTCGACAGGGGTACCCAGCAGATCATGACTGCCAGTGGCAGTGGCCCCGTCGACGCCTTCGTTGAGGGATTGCGTTCACTTGGCTTTGACCTCAAGGTCCTCGACTACTCCGAGCACGCCATGTCCTCAGGTAAGGGCGCCGATGCGGCCTCCTACATTGAGGCATCGATTGCGGGGAAGAACGTCTGGGGGGTCGGCATTGACTCCTCGATCGCGCGGGCTTCCTACAAGGCCATCATTTCTGCTTTGAACCGGGCGCTGCGATAAGTGCAGAAGACCTTTCGCGATCGGGCGATTGTCCTTCGCACCTACAAGCTGGGTGAGGCGGACCGGATTCTCGTCATGCTGGGTGAGAAGACCGGACAGTTCCGGGCGGTCGCCAAGGGGATCCGCCGCACCTCCTCGAAGTTCGGGGCGCGACTGCAGTCGTTCAACCTGGTTGACGTGCAGTGCTACCGCGGGCGCAGTGAGCTGGTGACTTTGACGCAGGCTGAAACTATTTCGGCCTACTCGTCCTCGATCGCTGGGCAGTACGGTGCTTTCACGAACGCCAAGCTGATTGTCGAGGGCGCCCAGAGGATTACCGAGGGGCATGAGCTTGCCTCTCCCGAACAGTTCGCACTGCTTCACGGAGCCCTGCATGCCCTCGCCTCAGGTACCAGGCCGCCAGCACTAATCGCGGCCTCGTACCTGCTCAGGCTCTCCGCACTAGAGGGATGGCGCCCAACCCTGGACGCCTGCGCTCACTGTGAGACTCCGGGGTGGCACGGCCACTTCTCTCCCAGTGCGGGGGGAAGCCTGTGCGACGAGTGCCCCACGGAAGATGCCGTGCGGGTCAACCCTGGGGTCCTGGTCCTGATGGACGCGCTACTTCGGGCGGACTGGCCCCTGGCCCAGGCACAACCGCAGCAGCTGTGGGGGGACGCCCTCGACCTCTCGGGGGCTTCGGTGCAGTGGCAGTTGGAACACCGGCTCAAGGCGCTGCCCTTCGCAAGTCTTGAGCCCACCGAGCAGTAGCGGGCCCCGGTCTGGGAGCGGGTAGGACCGGGCATATTATTGGTCAGTTGATTCAAGGAGGTCCCTATGGGCTGCACGACAATTCTTGTGGGTAAAAACGCTAGCTACGATGGCTCAACCATCGTGGCCAGGAATGAAGATTCCCCGACCGGCATCTTCAAACCAAAGCGGGTCGTAATCGTTCACCCGGAGGACCAACCTCGCACTTACACCAGCGTCCTCTCCCGTGTCACCATCGACCTGCCGGACAATCCGATGCGGTACTCAGCGGCCCCCAACGCGCTGCTTGAAGAGGGACTGTGGGCGCAGGCGGGGATCAACTCGGCCAACGTTGCCATGAGTGCGACGGAGACCCTCACCAGTAACGAACGGGTGCTCGGCGCAGACCCGCTCGTTGAACTGCAGCCTGCTCAGGGCACGCCCGGAGAGGACGGTTACGTCCCCGAGGTGCCGGGGGGAATCGGTGAGGAAGACTTCGTCACCCTGGTGCTTCCGTACATCAACTCAGCCCGTGAGGGCGTCCTACGGCTCGGGTCTCTGCTTGAGCAGTACGGAACCTATGAGATGAATGGGATCGCCTTCTCCGACGTCGATGAGATCTGGTGGCTGGAAACGGTGGGGGGACACCACTGGATCGCCCGCCGCGTTCCCGACGACGTCTACGTCACCATGCCGAACCAGCTGGGGATTGATGAGTTCGACCTTGATGATGCACTGGGGGAGGGGCGGAACTTCCTAGCCTCCGCCGACCTCAAGTCCTTCATCGATGACAACTTCCTCGACCTCTCCCTCGGCGCAGACCTCAATCCCCGCGATGCCTTCGGTTCCCACTCGGATGCAGATCATGTTTACAACACCCCGAGGGCCTGGTTCATCCAGAAGAAGCTGAACCCGAACAGCCCCGACTGGCAGGGAGCAGACCCCCGCCTCAAGCCCGATTCTGACAACCTGCCCTGGTGCCGCGTTCCTGAACGCAAGGTCACCATCGAGGACATCAAGTACCTGCTCTCCTCCCACTTCCAGGGCACGGTCTACGACCCGTACTCAAGCGTTGGCACCGAGGAGGAACGCAACCTGTTCCGTCCCATCGGCATCAACCGGCACAGCCAGCTGGCCGTCCTGCAGATTCGTCCCTACCGTCCGGAGTCATCGCGGGCCCTCCAGTGGATGGCTTACGCCTCCAACCCGTTCAACGCCCTGGTTCCGCTCTACACCAACGTCTCGAAGATGCCGGACTACCTTTCAAACACCACGGGGCAGGTCGACACCAACAGCTTCTATTGGGCCAGCCGCCTGATCGCCGCCCTCGCCGATGCCCACTACTTTGAGACCATCGGCGTGATTGACGACTATCAGCAGACGGCTCTGGCTGCCGGTCACGCCATGGTCAAGAAGACCGATGCGCTCTTGGCAGCATCTTCTGCTGAAGACGAGTCCTCTATCCAGTCCACACTCGAGGCCGGCAACGATGAAATCGCCCAGGTGGTCCGCTCCCACACCGATGCCGCGCTGGACAAGGTACTGCTGATCAGCAGCAACGGGATGCGCAACGGCTTTTTGCGCTCGGTCAAGTAGGAGGCGCAGATGGACCGCACCCCAGCCCAGCAGCTGGCCGCTCCCGGTGAGGGCCTGCTAACCGTCCCTGAGGGACTTCTCGGCAAGGTGCCTCAGCACGTGGCAGTGATCATGGATGGAAACGGTCGCTGGGCCAATGCTCGCGGATTGCCGAGGACGGAGGGACACAAGGCCGGTGAACTGGCCCTGATGGACACCGTTGCCGGCGCTGTTGAGGCCGGGGTGAAGTACATATCGATGTATGCCTTCTCCACCGAAAACTGGAAGCGGTCACCGGCAGAGGTCAGCTTCCTCATGGGCTACTCGCGCGACGTCATCCGCAAGCACACCGACCGCCTGAATGACTGGGGGGTACGGGTGCGCTGGGTGGGGCGCCGTCCTCGCCTGTGGAAGTCGGTGCTCAAAGAGCTGCGGACAGCTGAAGAGAAGACGAAGCACAACACCAAGACTGAGCTGTTGCTCTGCATCAACTACGGCGGTCGCGCTGAGATCGCCGATGCGGCTCGGGACCTCGCCCAAGAGGTAGCCGACGGCAAGCGCAAGGCGTCTTCAATCCGCGAGGCCGATATCGCCTCACACCTCTACGCGGCGGATGTCCCCGACGTCGACCTCCTGATCCGCACCTCGGGGGAGTCCCGTATCTCCAACTTCCTGCTCTGGCAGCTGGCGTACGCAGAACTCGACTTTGTCCCCGTTCCCTGGCCCGAGTTTGGCAGGGCAGAACTGTGGGAGCGCCTCCAGGCCTTCCAAGACCGCGACCGGCGTTTCGGTGGCGCTGTCGATGCGGTCGAGGACGACGGGGCTCCGACTAGCTGACAGCCTTCAGGACAAGGTCGGTGAGGTGCTTCTCGACGGCGGCATTGACCTCAGTGACAGCGAAGGAGGTCGGCCACATCACGCCCTCGTCAAGATTGGCGTCCTCGTTGAACCCGACGGTGGCATAGCGGGCCTTGAAACGTGAGGCCGGCTGGAAGAAGACGATAACCTTCCCGTCCTTGGCGTAGGAGGGAAATCCGTACCAGGTCTTTGGGTCCAGCTCAGGGGCAAACTCGTGAACGATTCGGTGCAGAAGATCCGCAATCTCGCGGTCTGTGCCATCGAGTAAACCAATCGCTTCCTCACAGGCCTGAAGTTCGCGTGCCCGTTTGGCAGCGCCCTTCCCATCGGCCTTCTCCGCCCGCAGTTCTGCGGCGCGCTGCTTCATTGATTCGCGCTCTGCCGCGCTAAATCCACTGCCGTCAGTCTGGTGCATATCTGCCATGGTGCCCCCTAGTAGCGGTTTGAGAAAAGCCTAACCGCGGAAGCTAGGGCAGTACTAGAGCGGGTTTAGTTCCCGGGACCTGCCAGCGAAAGGGCTGCAGTCTTGATCTTGGCTCTGTTCTTAATGACGAAGATGCTGCCAACGAGGGCGGCGAGGACGGCCCAGGCCCAGGGAGATCCAGCTGCGGCCTTGAGGACGGTCATCCACACGGCCAGCAGTCCGTAGCCATAGAGGAAGGCCCATGCGACAGCGCCCGGGAGCATGGCGGCGGTGAACTTGCCCCAGTTCATCCGTACCAGTCCAGAGCCGGCCAGGACGGCCGTCTGGGTTCCGACGGTGAGGAAGCAGAGGGGGATGGAGATGATGCCCCAGTTCTCAAGGATCCTCTTGCCTTTGGCGGGGACCGGCCCGTTGACCCACTTGGCTAGGCCCGAGAAGCGCTTCGAGTCGGCTCCCCACCTTGATACAGCGGCGGGGATGGAGCGTGCCAGCCAGTACGTGCCCTGCGCGCGGAAGCAGACCACCACGAATAGGAAACCAACCAGCGGTAGTCCTGATTGAGCCCAATCCGGCATCAGCCTTCCCCCTCTTGATCGTCTCTGCACTGCTCACACAATCCAACCAGCTCAAGCGTGTGATCCAAAAGCTGGTGGCCGTGCCTACTGGCTAATTCTTGTATAGCGAGCTCCATTCCGTCTAGCTCGACTTCTTCCGCTCGGCCACACTGCGAGCACATGAGATGGTGGTGGTGCTCATCATCGGCGCAAGCTCGGTAGAGCATCTCGCCGCTCTCACTGCGCACCCCGTCAACCAGACCGGCCTCTTCAAGCACCTGGAGATTGCGGTACACCGTGGCAAGCCCAGCGGATCCCCCCGCTTTTTCGAGTGAGGTGTGAATGTCGCGCGCATTGCGAAAGATCGGGTGGGCTTCAAGGTCGTCAAGGATGGCGCGACGCTGCTTTGACATGCGCTGCTGTGGCGCAGTTGAGGAGACGCTGATGTCGGTCACCGGGAAACCCTCCTGGACTTTTCAAGTAGGGAGCGGACCATAAACGTTACCGCGTAGACGACGACGGCGAGGACGACGATGGTGGCGCCGGGGGAGATGTTGACCTGGAATGTGATCGCCAGCCCCAGCACGGAGACCACTCCACCAATCAGCATTCCGTAGCCCATTGTCGACTTGAACGAAGTGGCGAAAAGCTGAGCGGTGGCCACTGGGATCACCATGATTGCGGAGACGAGAAGGGCGCCGACCACCCGCATTGAGACGGCCACGGTGACTGCCGACATCACGGCGACAAGCATGGAGAGGGTGTTGACGGGCAGTCCCGAGGAGCGCGCAAAATCCTCGTCATTCGTGATCGAAAACAGCAGGGGTCGCAGTCCGATCCCGATGGCGAAGATGCCGATGGCCATAGCCGCGATCAGGATGAGGTCGCCGAGGGAGACGGTAGCGAGGGATCCAAAGAGGTAGGAGTTCAGCTGGGTTGAAGATCCTCCCGCCAGTCCGATGAAGACGACGCCCGCCGCGATTCCGCCGTAGAACAGAAGGGCGAGGACGACATCCGCTGAGGTTCTGCCGGAACGACGCACAAGCTCGATGATGACCGCAGCCCCAATCGAAGCGATGATCGCGCCGGGAACAGCGAACTTATCGACGGGGCTCAGATTGGCCAACGATCCGACCAACCAACCCACAGCCACACCCGTGAGGGCAACGTGACCGATTCCGTCACCGAGCATGGCGAGGCGGCGGTGCACGAGGTAGGTGCCGACGACCGGGGCGGAGATCCCGACGAGCAGCGCCGCGAGGAAGGAGTAGAGGAAGAGGGGGGAGAAGATCAGCTCAAGCATGTTCGACCTCGTCCTCAGTAGTGTCATGGCCGTGAAGTTGATCATGGTCCCACCACGGAGCAGCCAGGTCCTGGTGAGTGTCGTGGGTGCAGGGCCCATCGTGGGTGATGTGGCCGGCTGAAATGCGGATCTCCCGGGTGATCAGGGGGCGAAGCTCGCCTAGTTCGTGGAGGACGACCACCACGGTCGCTCCGCGCATCAGACTGGCCTCCAGGATCTCCCTTAACCGCAGACGGTTGTGTTCGTCCAGGCCCGTGAGTGGTTCATCCATCAGAATCAGCGAGGGGTCTCTCACCAGGGCACGGGCAATCAGGACGCGTTGCTGCTGGCCGCCAGAGAGGTTCTGGAAAGGTTCGTGAAGCCGGTGGTACATGCCAACCAGGTCGAGGGCGTCTTTGACGCGCTGTGACCAGTTGCGAGGAAGACGCAGGTGGCCCGTTCCCAGCAGTCCCGACTGGACCATCTCCTGAACCGTCGACTCAATCCCTCCGGCTGAGGCCAGGCGCTGCGGCACATAGCCGACGGAGTACCACGGGGCAGTGCCGACCGAGGTCTGGGTGGCCCGCCGGGTAAACCCCAGGACGTCGACCTCACCTCCCTGGAGTGGAATGGTGTCGATCAGGGTCTTGAGCAGGGTTGACTTACCCGAACCGTTATTGCCGGTGATGGCGACGCATTCGCCCTCGGCAATCTGCAGATTGAGGTCGTGGAGGACGACGTGTCCCCGGTAGCCTGCACGGGTGTCCCGAAGGACAATCGCCGGTTTTGCTGTGGCTGATTCCATGGGGTAATCGTCTGCTTATTGGGAATCATTGTCAACAGAGTGCAGGGTGGGTAGTGGGATGTCACATGGGCAGTATTTCGGGCATTCCCGCAAGGTCGGTAGAATGGCTGGCTGACTGTCAGTTTCGTTTGAGGAGAAAAGCGTGGCTCGGGAAACTTCAACACTGGATGCCGTCATCAATCTTGCCAAGCGACGGGGCTTCGTTTTTCCGGCGGGTGAGATCTACGGCGGTACTCGCAGTGCCTGGGACTACGGACCTCTGGGCGTTGAGCTGAAGGAAAACATCAAGCGTCAGTGGTGGAAGACCATGGTGCGTAAGCGTGACGACGTGGTGGGGATCGACTCATCCGTCATCCTGCCAACCGCAGTGTGGAACGCCTCCGGTCACGTTGAAGCCTTCACTGACCCCCTGATTGAGTGCCTTTCCTGCCACCACCGGTTCCGTCAAGACCAGCTGATTGAGCAGTTTGCGGAAAAGCATGACATTAGCGAGGACGAGGTCGAGATGACCGCCATCGCCTGCCCCGACTGTGGCACGCGGGGTGAGTGGACGGAACCGAAGGCGTTCTCCGGTCTGCTCAAGACCTACCTCGGCCCCGTGGATGATGAGCAGGGACTGCACTACCTGCGCCCCGAAACCGCTCAGGGAATCTTCGTCAACTTCGACAACGTCATGACCACCTCCCGGAAGAAGCCACCGTTCGGCATTGCTCAGATCGGTAAGTCCTTCCGTAACGAGATCACCCCGGGTAACTTCATCTTCCGCACCCGTGAGTTTGAGCAGATGGAGCTTGAGTTCTTCGTTGAGCCTGGCACGGATGAAGAGTGGCACGAGTACTGGATTGAAGAGCGCATCAACTGGTACACCGACCTCGGCATTTCCCGTGACAACCTGCGTCTCTACGAGCACCCGCAGGAAAAGCTGTCGCACTACTCAAAGCGCACCGTGGACATCGAGTACACCTTTGGTTTCCAGGGCTCGCAGTGGGGAGAGCTGGAGGGGATTGCTAACCGAACCGGTTACGACCTCACCACTCACTCTGAGAAGTCTGGCAAGAAGCTGGACTACTTCGACCAGGCTAAGAACGAACGCTGGACCCCGTGGGTGGTTGAGCCCTCGGCAGGTCTGACCCGTTCACTGATGGCGTTCCTGGTAGAGGCCTACTCGGAGGACGAGGCCCCCAACACCAAGGGTGGCGTCGACAAGCGCGTCGTCCTGCGCCTTGACCCGCGCCTGGCACCCGTCAAGGTTGCCGTCCTGCCCCTTTCCAAGAAGGAAGAACTGGCAGTCCCGGCGCGTGAGCTGACCATGGAACTGCGCGACCTGTGGAACGTCGAGTACGACGAGGCCGGCGCGGTTGGTCGTCGCTACCGTCGCCAGGATGAGATCGGTACCCCGTACTGCATCACCTACGACTTTGAAACCCTTGAGGACAAGGCCGTCACCATCCGTGACCGCGACACCATGGAGCAGGTACGAGTACCTCTTGCGGACGTTCGGGCCTGGTTGCTCGAGCGCTTGGACGTTGTCTGATTCACGCATAAGTAACGGCGCTGAGGCGGAGGGGGTCGCTCCCCTCACCCTTGGCGCCGTTACCATTGGCACCCCTCTTATCCTGGCCCCCATGGCCGGGGTGACTGACCGCGCCTTCCGGAGGCTGTGTCGCCAGTTCGCAGTTGAGGGACTACCTGGGGAAGTGGACCTGGCTGCCTCCCGTGCGGCACGTATTGCCCCCGGGGGCCTCTTCGTCAACGAGATGGTGACGGCCCGAGCCCTCCTTGAAGGCAATGCGTCGTCGTGGCACATGGTGGAAGCTGACGAGGACGACCCGGTGCGTTCACTGCAGCTCTACGGAACCGACCCGGAGACCCTCGGTGAGGCAGCACGCCAACTGGTGGAGCGCGGCCTCGCCGATCACATTGACCTCAACTTTGGTTGTCCGGTCCCCAAGGTCACCCGCAAGGGTGGAGGGGCTGCGATTCCCTGGAAGAAGGATCTCTTCGAGGACATCGTCACCGCGGTCGTGACGGCGGCCGACTCCGCTGCTCCGGGTGGGCCGGGATCAGTTCCCGTCACCGTGAAGATGCGCATCGGAATCGACGATGACCACATCACCGTTTTTGATGCGGCTCATCTGGCACGTTCCCGCGGCGCCGCTGCAGTCGGTCTCCATGCCCGCACCCAGGAGCAGTACTACTCGGGGGCTGCCCGCTGGCCCTTCATCGCTGCCCTCAAGGAGCAGATGGATATCCCGGTCTTCGGCAACGGGGACATTTTCTCCGCAGCTGACGCCCAAGAGATGATGGAGCAGACCGGGTGCGACGCCGTCATCGTGGGACGTGGCTGCCAAGGCCGGCCCTGGCTGTTCCGAGAGATCTCGGCGGCCCTGTGGGGGAGCGATCCCGTTACCCCGCCTGACCTTGCGGAAGTGGTCGATATCCTTGACCACCACGCCGAACTGGCCGTGCGCTTCGACGGTATCGAAGCCCGCGCCATCAAAGAATTACGTAAACATGTTGGCTGGTACCTGCGCGGCTTCTCCATAGGCGGTGAAGCACGTCGTTCCCTGAGTCTGGTTTCGACCAGGGAAGAGTTGAGAGAGCGCCTGGCCGCGCTCGACCTCAACCAGCCGTTCCCATCTGAAGCAGGGGGACCACGAGGTCGTAAAGGTACGGCCCGTCGCCCCCACCTTCCAGAAGGGTGGCTGGAAAGCCGCTTCCTGGATGCTGAAGAACGCGCTGGACTAGATGACAGCGCCGGAAGTGATGGGGGATAGCCATGGGCTGCAAGTTTGATTCAAAGTCACCGCTCATTGCGGTACCGGTGAGTGCATCATCGTTAGATGCGGTTGAGGAAGAGGTGGCGCAGGCGGCGGCTTCCGGAGCTGACCTTGTCGAGTGGCGCCTGGACTATCTCGATATCGACCCCACTGATGAGTTGGTGCATCAACTGGGGGCCGGCCTGCGTAAGACGCATGGTTTGCCCGTCCTCGTCACGGTTCGGACCGAGGATGAGGGAGGGCACTACCGGGGTTCGAACGCGAGCTACCGGAAGGCGATCCGCCTGGCGGCAAAGTGGGCAGACCTGGTGGATGTCGAGGCCGGTCAGCCGGGAGCCGAGGAGCTGATCGCTGAGATCAGCGATACCACCTGTGTGGTCGCCTCATTCCACGACTTCACGGCCTCACCTTCCGCGGGTATCACCCAGAAACTTCTGGCTCACATGCAGGACATGGGGGCCGGCGTCGGCAAGGTGGCCTGGATGGTGCGTAACGCGGACGACCTCGCCCTCATTCAGCGCCTTCAAGAGTGGGCGGTCAAAAACCTGCAGATGCCGACGGTCATTATCGGGATGGGCGACCTGGGGCAGCCATCACGACTTGGAGCTTCGGCGCGCCGCAGTGCCTTCACGTTTGCGCGAGGGGTTCAGGTAAGCGCCCCGGGACAGCCCACGGTCACTGAGATTCGGGACAGCCTGGAACAGAACTGACCCCAGCTCCCGCCGGGACTACTGGCGCGGATAGTTCCCCGGGTCAGTGGGCTGCAGGTCGGCGGTCTGGAACCAGCAGCAGGTATCGGGTGCCATTGAGGTTCCGCCGCCTGGGATGGTTCCAGCTTCCCCGGATGAGGCGATGAGCCAGTAGGAGCGGGGGACTGAGATTCGACGCTCTGACATGTTGAGGACCACCATGGTGTGTCCGACCAGCATGACCAACGTGTCGTCACCGGCCCAGGGCAAACCGTCAATGAATGCGAGCGGACTGACAGCCAGACCCTGTTCGCGGCGGATGTGCAGAGCCTGCGCAATCCCCTGGGAGTTGATCTGGTCCTGCTCTGTCGCCCCAAGGCTGACCTCAACTGCGGAGCGATTGTCGGCAGGGTAGTGGGTTGAGCCTCCGACCTGAAGGAACGGCAGGTAGGCGCTGCCAGGTAGGGCACTCACAAACAGGTTCATTGCCAGGTGTCGCTGGGCTGATGCGCCGCGGGCCCAGCCGGTGTCAGCGCTGGTTCGGGCCGTCTGCGCGGCCTGAGGGCGAACCAGGGCGTGCCGCCACGGGGTTGAAAGCCCAAGTGAATCACGCTGGGAAAAGACCCTGGTGATGGCCTGACGCATGTCATCCCTGCGCCACTCCACATCGAACATGACCGAAGAGCGTAGGTGGTGGAACCAGTCTTCACGCAGGTGGCGGACAAACTCTTCCTCCGGTTCAGCCGGAAGAGCCGCAGTCAGGATTCGGTCGTCATCGAAACCGGCCAGTTCCGCAAGCGCGAAGTTGACGGCGGATGAGAA
>CAMFDH010000006.1 GCA_945949035.1 uncultured Actinomyces sp. | reverse complement strand
ACCACCCTGCTCTCGTACCCCAACGAACGCCGTGTGGCGGCGCTGGCCATCGAGCTGCTGTTTTCGCCGCCTACGAAATCCTAGAGGGGCAGATCGACGGTGACAATGACTCCCAGACCCACATGCCCGGACAGGACGCGGCCCCACCTCTTGGCGTTGATTTTGGCGTTTGCACTAGTGGTCAGCACCCTGGTTCTGGCACCACTTAGCTACGCCGCCCCAGGTGACGACGACTCGTCCTCCCCCATCGTCACCGTGGAGGGGATCAGTCCTGAGATTCTGACTGACGAGGACAGCGTCAAGATCACCGTCGAAATCAGAGCGGATGATGCCGCAGACCTGGAGGGCGCTCGCCTGGGGACCTTTGTACATGCCGACCCGTTCGAGGACCTTGAAGAAGTTGATGCCTTCCTCGCCGAGGGAAGAAACGACAGTTGGTCAGCGGATGAGTACGAGCTCAGTGACTCGGACATCTCCCACGCCACCTCTGGAGGTGCGCTCATCTCCATTGAGATACCTTTTGTCGATCTTCCCCTTTGGAACACTGACGCGTGGGGCCCGTACGGGGTAACCGTCCGCCTTCTACCCAAAACCTTCAGCTGGGGAGGGGACGTGCCCCAGGCTCGCACCCTGCTGCTGTGGTTTCCCCCCGGCTCCGAAGCTGACGCCCGAGTAAATGTGACGGTCCCGGACCCGGCGGGTAGTTTGGCGGTCCAGGATTGGCCCAAGCTGTTCCAAGACGGGGTCACCATCGGCCTTTCTCCCACCGACCTTCGACTTCTTATGTCCACCTCTCCCCCACAGGGCCTCGAGGTTATTTCACTACCTGCCGCACACGCCTCCCTGTCGTTACTTGCGGCCACCGAGCAGGGAACTCTCTTCGATTTAGCAGCGACCTCACGCCTTATTGATCCCCCCTCCCGGGACGAAGGGAACCGGTCGACCACAGGCAATGCCGCGAGCTCCGGGGGAAATCCCCAGTCACAAGGAGGCGAGGTAGCCCAGAGCGGCGCAGAATCATCTTCTGACCGTGAAGAAGAGTCTCGTGAGCGTGAGGCCCACCGGCAGTTTCTTGCCGCCCTCGAAAGATACGCGGTCGACGTGATCGATGATGTCGTCGTGGCGGACGAGGCTTGGTGGGGACTACGTACCCTCCAGTCTGCTGGCGGCGAGACCGTGCTCAGTCCCCCCTCGGGAACGAAGACCCTGTTCTCATCTTCCGCAACCCCGTCCTCACCAATACTGATCGACCCTCTCACCGGGGCAACTGTTGCTGGCGAGGACGGTCAGGTTGGCATGTCCCCTAACGCGGTCAGCGTGCTCGACTCCTGGGGTGAGGGGGTTGAAGCCCTCTCGGAGAGCACCCGGTTGCAACTCGGTGATCTCAATGCCCGGCAGAGGGTGCGTGCCCTAACCGCGACCGCCACCAGGGAGAGTGAGGGCGATCTTGACCTGTGGTTGAACATTCCTGCTTCTGAGCTTGGAGAGGACCCAGCGACACGTCTGAATGAACTGCTCGGTGCCCCGTGGATAACCCCGGTGAGTCTTAGGGATATGCTCTCGGCTCCCCTGTCCTCCATGGCTCGCGAACCGGTCTTATACCTGGACTCCAGTGCCAGGGATGAGGTCGTCTCCCAGCTCACCCCGCTCTCGAATGAGTACTTGGCCGCCCGGGATGTTCTTGCCTCCAGCCCCAGCAACACAGAGTCGATTGCGTGGGAACTGAACTCTGTTCTGGCAGCGACCGCCTCCGACCTCAACCAGGCACGCCGTCAAGAGCTAATAGATGATGCCCTTGCCACTCTCCGCAGCGTCACCCAGGCGGTTCAGGTGGTTCCCTCAGGACCCGTTAATGTCGTTGGTCGAAACGCGCCGTTCCCGGTCACCGTGAAGAACAACGGCTCATTTACCCTGGAGATTCGAGTTGGTTTGGAAGTCTCCGACCCACGCCTCTCCGTGAAAGAGTGGGTCACCACGGTGCTGCCTCGCGACGGATCAGTGACCGTTCATATCCCGGTGGAAGCAGTGGGAACGGGTGAGGTCACTATCAATGCGGTTGCAATGACGGAGGGTGGCACTACCCTGGACGTTTCAGATCCCATTGTCGTTCGCGTGCGGGCAGACTGGGAGGGTCCGGGAATCTGGATCGTCGCCGGACTGCTCGGTGTCGGTTTCATAGCGGGTGTCGTCAGAACCATCAAGAAGGGGCAGCGTCGTATGAGCACAAACGGTGGCCCATCAGACCAGGGGGCGTAACTTGAGTGAGAAGACGCCGGAAGAGAATGTCCACGGAATAGCACCGAAGCAGCAGACCCTGCTCAAGTCCTCCCTTGTGATGGCCTCGGGCACCCTCGTGTCACGCCTGCTCGGCTTTGTCCGTTCGGCACTGCTGGTTGCCGCACTCGGAGCGTCAGCTGGTGCCATGGGTTCATTCCAGGTTGCCAACACGCTGCCAAATATGGTCTACAACCTTTTGGCGGCAGGCATCATCGACGCCGTCCTCATCCCCCAGATTGTCCGTGCCCTTAAGGGACGGGCCGGTAGCCAGTACGTCAACAAGCTGCTGACCGCCGCCGGTTCGCTGCTTTTCCTACTGACTGTCTTGGCCATGGTGGCCACACCGGTAATCGTCACGATCCTGGCTTCGGCGTACAGCCCAGAGATGCGCTCTCTGACCATTACTTTCGCCCTCATCTGTGTCCCTCAGATCTTCTTCTACGGCCTCTATAACCTTCTCGGAGAGCTGCTGAACGCCCGCGGGATCTTTGGTCCTTACATGTGGGCACCGGTCGTCAACAACATTTTCGGAATCGCCTCACTGCTGCTCTTCCTCTCACTCTGGGGCAAGGCTGGAGACATCCGGGCAGCCGAGTCGATGACCTCAGATCAGATTCTGGTCGTGGCGGGCATGGCCACTCTCGGCGTTATTGCACAGGCGCTGGTCCTACTTATACCCCTGCGGAAGTCAGGCCTCAAACTTCGTCTCGACTTCCGCTTTAAGGGAACCAGTTTCGGGTCTGCCTCCAAGGTTGCGTTCTGGACTTTCGCCACTTTGCTGATCAGCCAGTTTGCCGTTGTTTCAACCTCGCAGCTGGCAACTCGGGCCGATGCCTACACCGAGGCGACCGGCATCTTGGTGGCGGGAAATCCCGCCTACCAGTTTGCCTACATGATCTACATGGTGCCGTCATCCCTGATTGCCCTCACGCTGGCGACGGCTATCTTCACCCGACTGGCCAATGACGTTGCTGACGGAAACATCCGCGGGGTGGCAAGCAACTACCACCGCGGTGTCGAGCTCATCGTCCTCCTTTCCTTCTACGCGGCTGCCGTACTGATGGTGGCTGCCACCCCGGTCATGCAGGTCATCATGCCGACCCAGTCGGCGACCAGCGCGACGCTGTACGGCATGGTCCTGGTGACCCTGATGTTTGCGCTGCCGGCCGCGGGTCTGACGATCATGTCCCAGCGCGTCTTTTTCGCGTTTGAGAACGCCAAACCTGTCTTCATCATCGCTATTGCCCCGATTATCCTGCAGCTCATCATCGGCTGGTCCGTCTACTTCCTCGCCGACGCAAAGTGGTGGACCGTTGGAGCCGCCGCTGGCGAGACCGTCTACCGCATCGTGCAGGGGTTTGTCTCCCTTGCCTGGGCCGGATACATGGTTCGGCAAATCAACGTCGGAAGGGTAGTGGTCTTCTACCTGCGTTCCATGCTGGCGTTTGCGATCTCAGCCCTGGTGGCGTGGGGCGTCCTCCACCTGATCGGACCCACGACCAACACGGATTCCATGATCGGCCGTTTCGTTGACGGAACGTGGAAGTCAGTTCTCGTTGCAGTCATCGTTGCCATCGTCTACTTCGGTTTCCTTCACCTCGTTGACCCGCAGGGCACTGACGCGGTCTTCGGAGCGCTGGTTGCCCGCCTCCGCCCCCGGTCCACATCCCCCGCAGCATCCCTCGAGCCTGGAACTGAGATTGACAGTGAGGGCGAGTTGCGCGCAAATCTCGCCGAAGCGGCCCTCCGCGATCTAGATGATCCTGAGCGTCCGAACCTACCGACGGCGCAGGGCTTCCCCGTGGCTCCCATGTCTGAAGCCGAGGAAGAGCGGGTTGCGCGTGAACTGCCCCAGGCTGCCCGCTGGGGAGATGCTCCCCCGCAGTGGGACGATATCTTCGGTACTGCAACGCTGACGGCAACCGGTGCGACCTCGGCACTTGCCCGTGGAATGTCCCCTTTGGACATGCCCTCAACGGGCGCGATCCCCCTTCTTTCGGGGCCGATTCCTCAGGTTTCGAAGAACCTTGAGACTCCGGAGGGTGTCCCCGTCGTCGATGCCCTGGTGACTGCCAAGGAAGAGGCGCCCCTGCACCATGTACCCGCACCTACGCCACCAGAGGACACTGACGCAGCGGGCGAATCGCAAGGTAACGTAGAGGACGAAGAATCAGATAAGGACCCAGAAATGAGCAGTCAAGGCAGTAACCTCCGCGGAAACTCCGCGACCTCCAGTGCCGGGAAGAAGGGCTTCAACCCCACGGTGCCCGCCTTGATACTGGGCTTTATCCTCGTGATCGTCGCTGGTTACTTTGCTGTTACAACCCTGATGGAGTCACGTCCAAGTCTGTTGGAGGGTGTCGGTGGTACCGGGGAGATCGGTGCCTCTCAGAGCAGCCAGTCAGACGTGCAGGAAGAGGAACAGTCTGCGGAGGAGCCAGATACGACAACACCTCCCGCTGCTTTACCGGTCGTCACAAGCGCCACGATCTTCTCTTGGAATGATGATGATGGCGACCACCCCGAACTCTCTGCCGCGATTCTTGATGCGGATCCCGCATCGGTGTGGCGTTCACGCTACTTCACGCAGAATGCATTCCAGCCGGGCAGCGAGATCGCCATCTTGCTCAGCCTTGCGGAGCCGGCGGTGGTTTCTGAGGTTACCCTCGACGTGATTGGTGCCGGCGGCGAGATTATTGTCGTGAATGCCAGTGCCGGAAACCCGCGAGACGGTGAGGTGCTGGCAACGGGGACAGCCAACGGTAACACCGTTATTAGGCTTGCGCAGCCAACAGAAGTTTCGGCGCTTGGAATCAAGTTCAACTCGCTGCCAGTTGACGATGAAGGTATGAACCGAGCCAAGATCTCAAGTATCTCGGTCGGCTAGAAGGTTAGGTAAAGGGTATGACTAAGACAGTTGAAGATCTTGTAGTTTTGGGTTCAGGACCAGCCGGCTACACCGCGGCAATCTATGCTGCACGCGCCGGACTCAACCCCCTTGTAGTCGCCGGTGCGATTGATGCGGGCGGTGCATTGATGACAACGACCGATGTTGAGAATTTTCCTGGCTTCCCCGAGGGGGTACAGGGTCCCGATCTGATGGCGAAGATGCAGGCCCAGGCAGAGAAGTTTGGTGCTCGTGTCGAGTTTGATGATGCTAGCGAGGTCGACCTTTCCGGGGAGACCTTCAAGATCACCCTCTATGACCGGGTCGTCGAGGCTAAGTCAGTCATTATCTCTACGGGTTCGGCATACCGCCACATGAACGTTCCCGGGGAAGACCTGCTTAGTGGTCGTGGCGTTTCCTATTGCGCTACCTGCGACGGATTCTTCTTCAAGGGTAAAGAGCTCGCCGTGATTGGCGGTGGGGACTCCGCCATGGAAGAGGCCCTGTTCCTAACCCGATTCGCCTCAAAGGTGACGATTGTCCACCGTCGAGATGAGCTACGCGCCTCGAAGGTGATGGCAGACCGCGCCAAGGCCAACGACAAGATCGAGTTCGCCTGGGATTCCGTGGTGACCGAGGTCCTTGGTAAGGACGGTGTTGAAGGGCTGGCACTCAAGAACACCAAGACCGGTGAGGTATCTGAACTTGCCGTTCAGGGTGTATTTGTTGCCATTGGACATGATCCACGCTCCGAGCTGTTCAAGGATCAGCTCGACCTCAACCCTGAGGGCTACATCGTCGTGGATGAGCCCGGGACCCTCACCTCACGTGCAGGCGTCTTTGCCGCGGGTGACGTCGTTGATCACACATACCGTCAGGCCATCACCGCTGCGGGGACGGGCTGCCGCGCGGCACTGGATGCACAGCGTTACCTCGAGGGTTTAGAGTAACGATTGGCTTAAACGTGAAACGATCCGACTAGCGGGGACCCAATGACCGACTCCAAAGACACATCAAAAGAAGCTACTGCAACCGACTGGTCAGCGTTGCTTTCTGAAGATGGTCAGAACTTACAGGAGTCAGAGATTCGGGCCCTCTTTTCGGTCGTTTCACGTCCGGAGATTGTCTCCCTGGCGGGCGGTATGCCCAACCTCCGTGACCTTCCCCTGACAACCATCGGTGAGATGACCTCGAAGCTCATTGAAACTGACGGTATGCGCGCACTGCAGTACGGAAACGGGTACGGCTGGGATCCGCTGCGCACACAGATCCTTGAAGTCATGGGTAAAGAGGGGATCCACGGTGATCCTTCGCTGATCCAGATCACCACCGGATCGCAGCAAGCACTGCAGCTGGTTGCAGAGATTCTGGTTGATCCAGGCGACGTCATTTTGGCCGAGTCACCGTCCTACGTCGGTGCGCTTGGTGTGTTCCACTCCCGTCGCGCCCAGGTAGTTCACATAGAGATGGACAAGGATGGGCTACGGCCGGATGCCCTGCGCCAGAGGATTCAAGAGCAGCGCGATGCCGGAAAGAACATTAAGTTCCTCTACACCATCCCCAGTTACCACAACCCCGGGGGTATCTCCCTATCTGACGAACGTCGCCCAGAAATCGTAGATATCTGCAGGTCAGAGGGTGTTTTGATCGTCGAAGATAACCCGTATGGGCTGCTTGGATTCGACAGGGAACCTGCACCTGCACTTCAGACATACTGGCCCGAAGGTGTCATTTACCTGGGTAGTTTTTCGAAGATCTTTGCACCTGGATACCGCATTGGTTGGGCGCTCATGCCTGCGGGACTATACGAGAAGATGGTGTTGGCTGCGGAGTCAGCTATGTTGAGTCCTTCAATGATGGGCCAGATGTCTATCAGTAAGTACCTTGAGGACTTTGACTGGTACGCCCAAGTACGCGAGTTTGCCGGCATGTATCGCGGACGTTGGGAGGCGATGCGTGACGCTCTTGAGGCTGAGATGCCGGAGGGCTGTGAGTGGACCACCCCGGATGGTGGCTTCTACACCTGGGTGACGCTGCCCGAAGGCATTGACTCAAAGGCCATGTTGCCACGGGCAGTCGAGGGTCAGGTCGCCTATGTGCCAGGAACAGCATTCTTTGCTGATGGTCGAGGTCGCCGCCAACTACGCCTGTCGTTCTGCTACCCGGACGAGGACACCATTCGTGAGGGTGTCCGTCGCCTAGCAAAGGTGATTAGAGCTGAACTGGCTCTCCCCCAGGCACCATGAGGCTTGTCCTGAAAGCAATCTGAGAGAAGAAGCGGGCCCTTTCGAACTTGAAAGGGCCCGCTTCTTCATTACAAAGCATTCTGGAGAACGCTTCAAAACCACTACTCCATGATTGAAAGACCAAGTTCTACCGCAATTCGGTCTAGGTCAGCCTGGTCAGCGAACTCAATCACCAGTCTCCCCTTCTTGGCTCCGGTGATGACCTTGACTGAGGTCTCCAGCCGAGACGCTGCGGCGTCCGCAATTCTCTGTGCCTCGATACTGGGAAGTGGGGTGATTCTCTTTACCCGCGTGGCCGCTTCTGGACGACCAAACTTAACCAGTTCTTCAGTTGCACGGACAGACAGTCCCTCACGCACGATTTTTTCAGCAAGCTGCTGCATTTCCGTCTGGGTTGCAAGACCAAGAATGGCCCTTGCGTGACCGGCGCTCAGAACACCCGCTGCAACCATTCGTTGTACCGAACCGGGAAGTTTGAGAAGTCGTAGAGTGTTCGCAACCTGCGGTCGGGATTTCGCAACTTTCGATGCAAGCTGTTCCTGGGTGTAGCCGAAATCATCCATGAGCTGGGAGTATGCTGCCGCTTCTTCCAGAATATTCAACTGCACGCGATGGATGTTTTCGATGAGCGCTTCTCGAAGTAGCTCATCTTCGCCCGTCGAACGTACTATCACCGGAACCGAATCGAGGCCTGCTACTTGTGCAGCACGCCAGCGTCGCTCACCCATGATCAACTCATATCGAGCCTCGGGCTGCTCTTTCAGTGCTGCTTCCAAACGTTCAGCTTGGCCTGGTTCCTGGAGGCTTTCTTGGGTAATTCGGCGCACCACAATGGGCTGCAGTATTCCTACCTCAAGAATCGATTGCGAGAGCTCCTGGATCTCTTCCTCGTCAAAAACTTGACGCGGCTGCTTGAGGTTGGGAATGATCCATCCCGGATCAATATGGCCGAAGGTTGTTCCTGGAACCGCTACCAGGTCGGAGGTTTCTTCAGATGATGCTGGTTCCGCCATCTCCAATGTTTCACGTGAAACATTCACGGTGTTCTTCAGGACCGGACGACTATCCTCAAGCTCTGAGACCTCGTTGCCACCCACGAATGTTTCACGTGAAACATTCTGCTTACCGGACCCTAGGACACCACCACTTACACCGTCGTCAACGCTATTGCTCTTACGTCTCTTCACACCTGAACTTGATCCCGATTTACCTCGGGGGGAAAGAAGATCACGAGCAGATCCACCGCGCTTCACGCCGGACTTACCCGTAGAGCCGGTAAGGTCTGGAAAAAGTACGTCAAGGGGTTTGGAATCAGCTGCCTCAGCTGGTTCTGTATCTGGAATCAGTGCACCCAGTCCCTGACCAAGACCACTGCGACCTCTAGGTGTGCGGCGGGTCCTCGCCCGCTGAACCGGATCCCTAAGTTCTTCGGACATTTGCCCAACCCCTCTATATCAGTGCGTTTGCAAGCTCTATGGCCACTTTACGGTAGGCAACTGCACCGGTTCCACGTTCGTCATAGGTAATGACTGTTTCGTTATACGAAGGAGCCTCTGAGATCCGAACCGAGCGCGGAATCTCCGTCTCAAACACCGCATCTGGGAAATGACTACGGACCTCACTGGTTACTTCTGTGCTGAGCCTGGTTCGGCCATCAACCATTGTCATAAGGATGAATGGCGCCTTGAGCTGCGGGTTGAGGTCCGTGCGGATTCTGGCAATCGTGTTCAAGAGCAACGACAGGCCCTCAAGTGCGTAGTACTCAGCCTGAACTGGAACGATCATCCCGGTTGCGGCCACAAAGGCATTCAGTGTGAGCAGTCCAAGTGATGGGGGACAGTCGATCAATATGATGTCGGGCTTGATGTCTTGAGCCACCGGATCATCCAGGAAGTCCTCAAGTGCATAGCGCAGAAGATACGGTCGATCTGGTTCATCGACTAGTTCAACCTCTGCCCCTGCAAGATCGATGGTGGCGGGACAAACCAGAATGCCTTCAACCTGTTCACAGGGTACAAGCGCATCTTTGATCTCTACCTCACCAAGCAACACCTCGTATGTGGACGGAGTCCCAACGGCGTGGGGAATGCCTAACGCTGTTGAAGCGTTACCCTGGGGGTCGGAGTCAATCAGAAGAACTTTGAGGCCACCCTTAGCTAATGCAGCCGCAAGGTTGACGGCGGTCGTGGTCTTACCGACCCCGCCCTTTTGATTGGCGACCACGAGGATCGGAGTACCGGAGGGCTTTGGCAACACGACCTTGACAAGCTTCGAAAAGTCCGAGTAGTTACGTGCCAGACGATCTGCGATAGGTGAGTCCCCACCAACAAACTGCTTCACAAGTTCACCTTTCGTTCCCGCCAGCATAGTTCGCCCCTCCGACACCTCGAAGATGACTCGTCGAGTGACTTCTGGACCCTACCCATACTCCGGTCCCGCTCCGTTCGCCCTCAGAACCAATCCCGGACAAACGTGCAGGTCAGAGTATGTTTAGACCGTGCGTCGGCACTCAACCACGTAGGTGATCTCACCATCCATGACAGAGACGACCTCGTGAAGCTGAGCCGTCAGGTGACGCCGCTTCAACTCATCCTTCGCCTCGATAATTTCCTCCCCAGCCCTTCGACCCTTCAGGGCCAGCAGACGACCACCGGGGGCGATCATCTTGGAGGTCAAGCGAAGCAGCTTGGGCAGGGCCGCCACAGCCCTTGCAGTAACAACATCGGCGCGTAGTTTGCGCCCAATGTTTTCGGCTCGGTCGCGCACGATCTGCACGTTGTCCAAGCCAATCGTTTCTGAGGCTTCAAGCAACCACTCACAGCGGCGCTCCATTGGCTCGACGAGAATGACATCGAGGTCAGGGCGTGCAGCCGCGACTACAAGTCCCGGCAACCCGGCACCTGACCCAACGTCAATCAGTGACCCCCTTGAGGGAAGGAAGGGGAGTAGGGCCGCCGAGTTCACGATGTGCCGCGACCAGATCCGTTCAGCTTCCTTAGGGCCGATTAGACCCCGCTTCTCCCCCTCTTCGGCCAGGAGGTTCGCAAAGGCCTCGACGGCCGAAGCTCCTGTTCCGAAAAGGTTCAGAGTGAGGTCATTCGGGGATTCCATCAGTCCTCGACAGCCATCTCTGCAGCAGCGAGGTCACCCTCAAGGCCGGAACCTCCCACAACGCTCCCACTGTCAGCCAGGGCTTCCGAGGTCTCGTTATCGACCTGTTCACCCTCTTCAACCAGTTCGTGCTGCGAAGGAACCTCTTCAGCGGCATCACGATGATCGGGCATAAAAATCACCACACTTCGTTCAGGTTCGCTGCCGGCCGACTCCGATGCCAGTCCTGCAGCTGCTACTACGTCGTGGCAAACTTTACGCTCAAACGGATTCATTGGCTCCAGCTGAACTGGTTCTCCGGTTTCCTTGACCTCGGCGACCGCTTCGGCAGCGATGCTCTGAAGTTCCGCTCGACGACGAGCACGGTAGCCAGCGACGTCCAGCATCAGCCGTGAGCGCTCACCCATGGAACTCTGCACTGCCAGGCGCGTCAGCTCCTGGAGGGCCTCAAGCACCTCACCGTCCTCACCAACCAGGCGATTCAGGTTCGAGTTGGGATTTTCGCTGATGATCGAAACCGAAGGACGGTCGTTCTCAACATCGATCTCGATGTCACCATCAAGGTCCATGATGTCGAGAATTTCCTCGAGGTAGTCTGCCGCTACCTCTCCCTCTTCTTCCAGGTGCTTCAGGCGCTCAGCACTGTTAGTCATATCGTTCCTCCGTTAGAACTGCTTGTTGAAGTAGGTTTGCCTGGTCGCGAGGACCTAGGACTTCTTGCCTTGGTTGCGGCTGTCCTTGCGGCGCTGCTGTCGACGACGTTCAATCTCTTCGGGCGTCAAGCCGCCCTTGTTTGACGAGGACGAAGACTTCTTGGCATTTCGCTGGGCACGCTTCTCAGCGGCCTGCTGCTCCATTCGCTTGCGCTCCGCAATACGCATCCGCTGTTCACGCGACATCTTCTTGGGGCGGTTCTTGCGAGCTGCCTCAACCTGTTCCTTGGAAGCCTTGGCGATAACCAGCTGCTTCATCCAGATCTCATCCGGGAGAGATTTCCATGGCTCGAGGGCGAGGGTGCGGTACACACCAAGCTTCTCAGAGATGGTCCAGTCCTCAGGGAACTTGCGGTAAACGTGCTGGCGCGCAGCGTGCTTCTCAACCGAGGCAAGGGTCTCTGACTGAAGGGTTTCGATTGCCTCGTCGTTTCCATCAAGTGCTGCGTACTGCTTCTCATACGATTCGAAAGCCGGCGCAGCCCACTTCTGGAAGTGCTCTTCGCGGTGTGAAAGTAGATCTTCGAACGCGGGTGAACCGGGGTTAGGCATGGTGCGGTTGACCCAGACCTGCTGGAAGAATCCGAAGGTCGTTGTCGTCACCATGTAGACCAGCAGACCCATCTGGAAGATGAAACCGGTGAAGACGAACATCAGCGGCATGATGTACATCATTGTCTTCTGGCTACGAACCATGGGGTTGTTGGGGTCCGGGTTCGGGGCCATGTTCTTCTTCATTGAAAGACGCATGGTCAGGAACTGCATACCCACGAGGAACGCGATGAGGACAATGAAGACGGCCTTGTGTCCTACGCCCGGAGTGGTTGAGAGTGTCTGGGAGAGTCCAACTCCAAAGACGGTTGAGTTGACGACATCTGAAGCCAGTGCTGCATTCAGTGGGCCGAGGGCGTCATAACCGTAGGTGCCGTCCATGATCTGGCTGACCGAGTAGAAAACGCGGTAGAGCGCAAACAAAATCGGCATCTGAACCAGAAGTGGCAGACAGGAGGCGTAGGGAGAAGCACCGTGCTTCTTATAGAGAGCCATTGTCTCTTCGCTCTGGCGCTGGCGAGAGACCGAGTCCTTCTTACCCTTGTATTTAGCAGTGATCTTCTGCATTTCGGGCTGAAGGACCTGCATCGAGCGCATGGACTTCGTCTGCTTGATGTACAGGGGGAGAATCGCGAACCGGACCAGGACGGTCAGGATGACGATCGAGAGAACCCACCCGATACCAGGCCCATCGGGAATACCGATGAACGTGAGCGCTCGATAGATGGAAACCCAGATCCAGGCGAACGCCACAATAATCGGGTGAAGGATTGAATCCACTTGGGACTCCTTACAGCATGCAGTCGAATGTTCTAGTAATCAGGTGTGAAGAAGTCGGCTAGCCCTCTTCAATGTTGTGGCCTGCCCAGTCATCCGGGGGGATCCACTCGGGTCCTCGCCACGATCCCTTGGGAGGGATGTGGTTGACACCGCCACGGCTCCAAGGGTTACAGCGCAGGACCCGGGCGGTGGCCAGGAGAAATCCTTTGATGGCACCGTGGGTTTGCAGTGCTTCCACTGCGTACTGTGAACAGCTTGGGTAGTAGCGGCAACGCGGAGCAATGTGCGGAGAGATGAATCGTTGATAAAGCCTGATTGGTGCCAGGAGAACGGCAACCATTGGATTACTCATGGTTCACCGGTACCTCGACGGCCTTCGGTCGTCGACTCTTCTTAAGCGCCAGAGCGAGAAGCCGGTCGAGATTTCGGCCTAGCTCCTCGCTGGACATATTGTCTGCACCGCCCAGGGCACGCACCACCAGTGTTGATCCACGGGGAAGTGGAGTCAGGCGTGATTGCACAAGAGGCCTGAGACGCCGCTTGATGCGATTACGCGCGCTCGAATGGGGAACCTGCCGCTTACCAACGATGATTCCGGCCCTTGTCGGGCGGTCATCATCAACTGGTAGAACGGATACGACCAGGACATTGTTGCCGGATTTGCCTCCCTTTCGAAGGGTGGTGGCAAATCCTTCCTGTCTGGTCAGTCGGTTTTCCGCGCTAAGCACGTCATCACCTACAAGCGGTGACCCAAGGATCAGACAGAGATCTTTGCGCGACCCTTGCGGCGGCGTGCCGACAGAATGGCCCGGCCGGCACGCGTACGCATGCGCAGACGGAAGCCGTGCACCTTGTGCCGACGACGGTTGTTCGGCTGGAAAGTACGCTTCGTCATCTTCGTTACTCCTAGGAAGGACAGCACTGCGCTGCCAGGTCAAGCACCGCTAAGCAAACGCAAAACGGCACATTTATGCCAAAACAGATTACGACGAACCGCTTGCACTGGTCAATAAACCCCGCCGTGAGCGCCGCTGCACCCACACTAGTCCACAGGTGTGGAAATCCCCGTGGATACATCGGTGTATTTATCCCCAGGCCCGTGTGGAACAGGCTTCCAAAATTGCCGAGAATTGGGCTCCAGATGGCCCAAGACCCGCTAAATCACAAGGATGTAAGACCCCTCAAACTTATCCACAATTTTCTCCACAATCGTGTAAAACTAGATCGGTGGCTAGGCTGGGGAGAAGATTTCATTAGTCTCCGGTGTGCAATGTCACTGGCATTTTTCAGGGAATTCAAGGAAAGGCGCTGTTTATGGAGGGTTCTTCGCTCACAGCTGCCTGGGAGCAAGTCGTCGCCCAGGTCAACCCAGATGAGCTAGGACCTGCTCACGCTGCGTTCTTACAAATGGTGAAACCACTGGGCGACATTGAGGGGACGATCCTCCTTGCTGTGCCCAATGACTTCACCAAGGCGTATATCGAAAACCGGATGTCGACCCGGCTCACCGATGCCCTTGCCGAAACCCTGGGGAAAACAGTGCGCATCGCCGTAACCGTGGATGAGTCCCTGGAACCGGATCCCGAACCCGCTCCCGCAGTCACCCCAGAAAATGCCTCAAATCCTGCTCCAGGACACGATTCCTGGTCGGTTTCAGAGTTTGAGAGAGTAGATCAGTCCGTCTACCAGCCCGGAGATCCCGTCTCCGACAGCTCTCGACGCCACCTGCTCAACATGCCGACCCAGAGAATCGCCCTCAACCCCAAGTATCTGTTCGATACCTTCGTGATCGGCAGTTCCAACCGATTTGCCCACGCAGCTGCCCTTGCGGTTGCCGAGGCTCCCGGACGTGCCTACAACCCCCTGTTCATCTACGGCGACTCCGGACTGGGCAAAACTCACCTTCTTCACGCAATCGGCCACTATGCCCTGTCTCTCTACCCCCACCTGAAAGTCACCTATGTGAACTCCGAAGAGTTCCTCAACGACTTCATCAGCGCGATTGGTGAGGGCGGGCGAGATGCTTTCAAGAAGCGTTACCGACAGAGCGACATTCTTCTGATCGATGACATCCAGTTCATCCAGGGCAAAAAAGAGACCGTTGAGGAGTTCTTCCATACCTTCAACGCCCTCAACGATGCAGGCAAGCAGATCGTCATCACCTCGGATCTTCCCCCGAAGGCCCTCGGAGGGTTTGAGGAACGTCTAAGAAGTCGGTTCGCCTCGGGGCTTACTACCGATGTGCAGCCCCCAGACCTCGAAACGCGAATCGCCATCCTTCAGATGAAGGCCGCAGCCGAGAAGATCAGCGTCCACCCGGAGGTGCTCGAGTACATTGCCTCGAGGATTTCGGCCAATATTCGTGAACTTGAAGGCTCACTACTGCGGGTGACCGCCTTCGCTAATCTGACCAACCAGGAGATTGATCTTCAGTTGGCGCAGATGGTTCTGAAGGATCTTCTCAATGACCCAGAGGACATTGACATCACAGCGGCCCTGATTATGGGGCAGACCGCCTCATACTTTGATGTCACGATCGAGCAGCTGTGCAGTTCTGACCGATCCCGTCCGATGGTCGAAGCACGACAGATCGCCATGTACCTCTGCCGGGAGCTCACTGATCTCTCCCTTCCCAAAATCGGCGAGGCCTTTGGCGGACGTGACCACACAACCGTCATGCACGCCAACAAAAAGATCACCGGTCTAATGACTGAGAGGCGAGAAACCTACAACCATGTGAGTGAAATCACCAATCGGGTAAAGAAGCAGGCCCGCGGAAATGATGAGCTTCGAAGGCGCTAGTTAGGGGCTAATCCCTCGTCTTCAATTCACAGCTAACAGGCTTGTAGTTCCCTGCAACGGCCAGCCGAATCACCCGCCTGTGAATTGAATACTCCGGTTTCTCCCCAATTCCTGTAATTCTCCGTGGATAACTACAAGAAAATTGGGCACAGTCATAGCTAGGTGTCTGAGAGAGTCCACATCGACCATGACCTGTCCACGAACCTATGAACAATTGATCCCCAGCCGATTTCGTTGCACAGAGTGTGAAAAGTAGGGATTTCCACAGTTTCAACAGCTGCTACCACTACTACTAGACCTATAAGTACAAGATCTCTGTGGGCCCGCAGTAGAGAATTTCCTGTCATTTGGGGGACGATTCTGCAGGTCCGAGAAAGCGGGTATTTTGGATATGAACCTGTAGTTACAAGACCGGCGAATGTCGTCGCTCTTACGGGTACAGTTAAGGCCCCGCACCAGACTTTCGTGCAGTTCAATGGAGGAATAGTGAAGTTCAAGCTCTCCCGTGATGCCTTCTCGGATGCAGTTTCGTGGACATCGCGTGCTGTGCAGCAACGTCCAACCATCCCGATTCTCTCGGCCGTGAGGCTGTCAGCAGGTGAGGGAGAGGTTGAGTTTTCATCGTTTGACTACGAAGTCTCCGCTCGCTCCCGTGTCCAGGCGGAAGTGATTGAGCCGGGTGAAGCACTTGTCTCGGGTCGACTTATTTCTGAGATTGCCAAGGCTCTGCCTAACCAGGATGTTGTCATCACCCTGAATGGGCCACAGGTCGACGTAGAGTGCGGTCGGGCTAAGTTCGGCCTCGGAACCATGGCACTTGAGGACTACCCGGAACTCCCAGTTCTGCCAGAACTGGCCGGAACCGCCGATGCTCATGCACTGTCGCAGGCGATCACCCAGGTGGCGATCGCTACTTCGCGTGATGACACCCTTCCGTTGCTGACCGGTGTTCGGGTTGAGATTGATGGGGACCGCATCACCCTCCTCGCCACCGACCGCTACCGTCTGGCACAGCGGGAGCTGCGCTGGTCACCCGTGTCGTCAAGCTTCAACTCCCAGATGCTGGTCAAGGCCCGCGTACTGCAGGATGTGGCTCGCAACCTCGGTGGTGGCGGCACCATTGACATTTCGATTTCGCAGGCTGCGGCAACTGATCGCGCCTCGATCATTGGTTTCTCCACGGGGGACCGTCAGGCGACCTCTTCGCTGATGGATGGCGACTACCCACCTGTTCGCAAGCTCTTTCCAGAGGTGACGCCTCTGGAGTACGTCTGCAACCGGGTTGAGCTTCTCGAAGCTGTGAAGCGCGTGGGCCTCGTTGTGGAACGTAAGACTCCGGTTCGCCTGGTGTTCGAGGACGGTTTCCTCACCCTGGATGCGGGTCAGAAGGAAGCCGCTCAGGCACAGGAGTCGGTCGCCCTCGTCACCTCTGCAGAGCCACTTCGAACGGCTTTCAACCCCACCTACCTGCAGGATGGTCTATCTGCTCTGGACACCGAGTTCGTTCGTTTTGGTTTCACCGATGCCAACAAGGCTGCCGTCGTCATGGGGCAGGCTGAAGAAAACGGTGAGGCCGACGCAATGTTCAAGTACCTGCTGATGCCCGTTCGTTTCGGGGCATAGGCTGACCGAAACCAACCGAGGTGTATGTTTCCCACCTGGCGCTCAACGACTACCGCTCCTACCGGGAGCAGGTCGTTGAGCTTCCAGCCTCAGTTGTGGTTCTGGTCGGGCAGAACGGGCGCGGCAAGACCAACCTGGTTGAAGCCCTGGCCTACCTGTCAACCTTCTCTTCACACAGGGTTTCGTCCTCGTCAGCTCTGGTTCGCGTAGCGAAGGAGGGCGAGGAACAGCCCGGAGGGGCCGTGGTTCGAGCCCGGGTTCAAGAGGCCGGCCGATCCAGCCTTCTTGAGCTTGAGATTGCACGGGGAAGGGCTAATCGGGGCCGGCTCAACAAGTCGAATGTTGCTCCCAGAGAACTTCTGGGACGACTGCGAACCGTAGTTTTCGCGCCAGAGGACCTTGAACTTCTTAGGGGAGATCCTTCAACCCGGCGTCGTTTCCTCGATGAGATCGTCACCAAGCTGCGTCCCCATTTTCTTGGGGTCCGCCAGGATTTCGATCGGGTCCTGCGTCAGCGTGGGGCAACGCTGAAGCAGCTGGGACGCTCGGGGAGGGGACTGTCACCCGAGGATGAGGCCATTCTTGAAGTGTGGGACAGGCAGCTCGCGGAACTCTCTGCAACCATCGTCATTCACCGCCAGGCGGTAGTTGCTGCGCTGCAACCCCTGGTGACCCAGGCGTACAACGAGATCACCACGGGGGACCGGGATGCCAGGATCTCCTACCGCTCGCACCTGGCAGGCCGGGGGAGTGGCCACGGCAGCACCCCGGGGGACGAGGAGCCCCAGAATGCTTCTGGTGAAACAGAAACCCCCCTTTCCGCCGGGATTGAGGTAGTCGGGGGGCGGATTGAGGGCGACGCTGAAGCTCAGATAGCCGCTCTCACCGAAGACTATGTGGTTGCACTGCGGCAGATTCGGGATAAGGAACTGCGACGGGGTGTGAACCTTGAGGGGGCTCACCGTGATGATCTGCTGGTGACGCTTGATGGGCTTCCGGTCAAGGGTTACGCCAGCCATGGTGAACTCTGGTCTTCCGCACTGATGCTCCGGCTGGCAGAACTGCAGCTTCTGCGTCTTGATGATGACTACCCGGTGCTGATTCTGGATGATGTTTTTGCGGAGCTGGATACCAGCCGCCGACGGGGACTACTGGAAGAGATGGCCAAGGTCGAACAGGTCATTATCACCGTGGCCGTGGAGGGCGATATTCCAGAGAATCTCAACGCCCACAAGATTCGGGTCTTCCGCGATGAAGAGGGTCTAAGCCAGACTGAGGTCATCCCCCCAAAACATGGGGACCCCGAGGTGAGCGAAGTGGGGGTGGAAACGCATGACTGATCAGGAAGACGAGGTTCGCCGCTCCGAAACCGCGAAGAGCTTCTATCGAAAGCATCGCGCCCAGGTCTTCGAGAAGGGTCACTTCACTTCGCCCTCGGCCCAGAAGTCAGCCGGCGGAGTCGCCGATTTTGGCAAGACGCCGGATCCTGAAGCAAAGCGAACGCAGGGCCGGGGCAAGGATGACGGAACCGAGGACGAGTTCCCCGGTACCTCAACCACCAGGAAGAACTGGACTCCACCACCCGGAACCTACCGTTCGAAAACCGGCCCTGGACGATCACGGTGGGATCCGCAACTC
>CAMFDH010000005.1 GCA_945949035.1 uncultured Actinomyces sp. | reverse complement strand
GACTCCAGAACCGCAACAGACGCCTACGAAAAAGCTGAGCGGGATGCACAGAATAGTGACCGCCGCATGGATATCGTGCTTGTGGGGTCAGACTCTTTGGAGACAGTGAAGGTAACCCACAGTAACTACTTCAGTGGAAGTGCCATGAGGCTCGTCCGTGACGTTCTGGAGAGCAGGTTCAGTCCAGCATACGATCTGGATTTACGTATGGAGCACACCGCAAGAGTCTAGATAGATTCTTACGATCCAAGGCCAGGATGGGTTCGATTCCCGCCATCTCCACAAAGCAAACCCCGGCATCATTGTGATGTCGGGGTTCTTGCTGCGTGGGTTTGGGCCAGCAGGAGGCTGCCCCTAGTCACCGTCTCTCGACAGGGGAGCGGTTGATTCTCCCAGGTAGAACTCCCCTTCAACAGCATGGTGCGGGGGCGTAGGTGAGTCACCGGCAATCGCTTTTAGAAGCGATGAGACGGTGTACTTGGCGATCAGGTCAATGGGTTGAATCAGAGTGGTTAGTGAAGGGTTGGCGTAACGGCCAAAGTCAAGACCATCAAACCCAGTCACAGACACCATCTCGGGGACTCTGATGCCCTCATCATTTAGTGCTCTAATCACACCCACGGCCACCGCATCACAGGAAGACACGATCGCTGTGTAGTCATGGCTCCGTGACTCGAGCCAGTGCATAGTAGAGGCGTACGCGTTTGCCATGGAGTACGGCTGGCTGTGATCGACGGCGACAATCTCCAAGTCAGGGTCGGGCTCTATTCCGTGTTCCCTGAGTGCGCGTTTGAAACCCTGGAAGCGAAGCATCCACACATGCTCGCTTTCAGGGGGAACATGGGGGTTGATGAGGGCGAATCCGATGCGTGTATGCCCCTGTTCAATCAGGTGCTTGGTGACTCTTATCGAGCCTCCAACATCATCCACCGACACGGAAGGGTGGCGAAGTGAAGATCCAGAGAAGTCCTTGGTCGTGCAGAAAACAAGGGGAACCTTCATGCGTGCGAGCGACTTACTCAACTCGGTCGCCTGGACACCGTCATCGTCGCCGTAGCGTCCTAGAAAGATAGCTCCGGAGTAGTGTCCGCCAACAATGAGATTCTCGATCGTGGCGACATTGGCCCGACGATCGGAAACATGGCAGAGGATTGCTTCATAGCCTTCAGTGCGTAGGGACTCGTCCAGTTTCACCAGGCCCTGCATGAGGAGTGGCGAGGTCTCACCCTGGACAATCACTGCGATGGTGCGTGACGGGGGGCGCTTGAGGTTTCGGGCTGCCGTGTTCGGCACGTAACCGTACTTCTTTGCCGCGTTCTGTACGGCTTTGCGAGTCTCAGGGTTGACGTCCTCACGGCCATTCATGGCTCTTGAGACCGTGCTTATAGAGACCCCGCAGATTGAGGCCAGCTCTTTGATAGTGATCATGAGATTCCAAATGGTGTGGTGGGGAGGACCCAAAGGCTACCTCCCCACCAATACGCTTACCCCTTCACCGCACCAGAAATCACACCTTCAATAATGTGTTTCTGGCTGAACAGGTAGAAGATCACCACGGGAATGATGGCCAAAACCAAAATGGCCATCATCGACCCCATGTCGACAGTTCCAAAACCACCCTTGAGGTACTGGACCGCGATTGGAATGGTCTTGTACTTCTTCAGATCAAGAGTGAGGTAGGGGAGTAGGTAGTCGTTCCACAGCCACATCACCTCGAGGATCGCGACAGTGATCACCGCTGGCTTGAGCACAGGGAACACCACGAGGAAGTAGGTGCGGATTGGCCCACAACCATCGATGCGAGCTGCTTCCTCCAACTCGTAGGGAATCGCCTTGACGAAACCCGTGAAGATGAAGACGGCAAGTCCTGCACCAAAACCCAGGTAGATGATCCACAGTCCAACTGGATTTCCCAGTCCGAGGAAGTCCGTCAACCACGACAGGGTAAACATGACCATCTGGAAGGGAACCACCATGGAGAACAGGAACACGACGTAGAGGAACATCGCAAACTTGGTGTTGGCACGGACGATCCACCAGGCGGTCATCGAGGTGAATAGAAGGATCCAGAATGCCGAGCCAACGGTAATCACCAGCGACCAGATGATTGTCATCCAGAAGTCGGTCTGTGCGATCCCACGCAGATAGTTCTCAAACCCAGCAAAAGACGTTGAGTTCGGGAGTGCGAATGGGTTGTCATTGATGTAGATCTTCCCCTTGAAGGAGTTGATCACCACCAGGATGATTGGGAACAGATAGGCGATCGAGAGGATCGAGAAAAATACGGTCCATGCGCGGGGGCGTTTCACATCAGTCATCAGACGTTCTCCTTCGACCGGGCATAGCGGTTCTGAATCAGAGCAATGACAGCGACAATGATCAGGAAGATCACTGCTTTAGCCTGGCCAACGCCCTCGAACCCGGGTCGTCCATAGAAGGTGTTGAAAATATTGAGCGCGAGAAGCTCAGAACCCCTTCCGGGAGCGCCATTGGTGAGGGAGAGGTTGAGGTCAAACATCTTGAAGCCCGAGGTCAGTGTGAGGAACGTACACACGGTGATCGAGGGCATGACCAGGGGAAGAACAACCTGGCGCAGGGTTTGCCTGCCGTTTGCTCCATCCACCTTCGCTGCCTCCAGAACATCAGTCGGAATCGACTGCAACCCTGCAATGTAGATGACCATCATGTAGCCGATCTGCTGCCATGAGGTGACGATGACCATGCCCCAGAAAGCATCGGTGCTACTGGTGACGATGGTTCGTGCCCAGTGGGCTAGAACTCCGTTGAGAAGCAGGAGCCAGATCCAACCGAGCACGATGCCGCCGATGAGGTTCGGCATGAAGATGACCGAGCGGAAGATATTCCGACCCTTGATGGCTTTCACCAGCATGTATGCGATGGCGAAGGCAATCACGTTAATGATGATCGTTGTGGCGATGGTGAAGAGTGAGGTGTACCAGAGCGAGTGGACGAAGTTTGAGTCACCGAGGATGGCCTTGTAGTTATCTAGGCCCACCCACTTCGAGGAGGTGACTGTCGTGAAGCGGGTGAAGGACAGGTATAGACCCATGAAGAATGGGATCACGAACCCAATCATGAAGGCGATGACTGTAGGTCCTGCGAACAGCGCCCCCCACCGATTGAAGGATTTGTGCATCGGTTTTCCTTGTGATTTAAGAGTCCCGGGATACCAACACTTGGTATCCCGGGACATATCTTCTAGCTGGGTGTAGCTACTCGCCTGAGGTGGAGAGGGCTACTTCGTTGGCCCAGTTGTCCACGTAGGCAGCGCGCACGGTCTCCCAGTCGTTGTTGCCCTGAGCGTAACCAAGGAGGGCCTGTCCAACGCCGTTCTTCCATTCGTCAGAAGGCATGACGGTGAAGTTCCATGAAACCGGGGTCTTGCCTGCAGCGAAGTACTCGTTGTCAGCAAGGATCAGCGGGTTGGTTGACTCGTAGCCCTCGAAGGTTGAGAACGGGGTTACGAAGCCCATGGTGTTGGTGATGGCTTCGCGGCCAGCGTCAGAGGTAATGACCCACTCAAGGAAGTCCAGGGAAGCCTTCTGATCGGCCTCTGATGCCTGTGAGTTGATGACCCAGAAGTTCTCAGAGCCAGTTGCCAGACCCTGCATCTCTTCACCTTCGGCACCAATGTAGATGGGGAGCATCCCGAGGTCCTCATCGGCTACTGACGCATCCTTGATGTCGTTGTAAGCCCAGGTGCCGTTCTGGTAGAAGACGGCCTTGCCGAGGGCGAACTCAGAGTTCGCATCGTCAATGGTCTTACCGGAGAGTAGCGAGGGCTCAGTGGTCGAGTTGTTGATGTACAGGTCGAAGATGGCCTGGTAGTTGTCCATATGGGTACCCTCGAGTGTCTCCGGCTGGCCGGTTACACCGGTCTCCTCGAACTCGTAGTACAGGGGAATGTTCGCCAGGTGCGTCTTGAAGCGCCAGTCGGAGGAGGAATCAAATCCTGCAGAGGTGAATGCGCCCTCTACTCCCAGGGCTTCCTTGTTCGCCTGGATTCCCTCAGCAACTGCCTTCAGCGTGTCAAAGTTGTTGATCTCATCTACCGACTTGACTGCGGCATCGGGGAGGGCGATGTACTCATTGAGGAGCTGCTTGTTGTAGATGATGCCGTAGGTCTCGACGACGTAGGGAACACCCTTGACCACGCCATCAGAGTTCTTCAGGGCCATGCTCTCGTCCTTGAGGCTGCTGTAGATAGCGCTTCCGGACAGGTCAGCCGTGTAGTCGTCCCAAACGGAAAGACCGACTGGTCCGCCCACCTGGAACAGCGTCGGAGCACCGGACTTGGCCATCTCTGACTTCAGAGTGGCATCGTAGGTGCCTGAAGCTGCGGTCTCCACGGTGACCGGAACACCGGTCTCCTCGGTGTAGGTCTTGGCGAGTGCCTTCCATGCATCTGCAACTTCTGGCTTGAAGTTCAGGTAGTAGACCTGCCCCTCACTTGCATCCCCACCAGCGTCGCCGGAGGCCGGGGTGTCAGAGCTACTGCTGCAAGCAGTCATTGTGCCGGCCAGTAGGGCCACAGCGGCGCTGCTGGCAGCGATTCTTACGAACTTCTTGTTCATTAATGTGTCTCCTGAAAGAAGAGTCGGTTTTGACAGTCTCACTCCACTATGAGTGCGGTGCTCAAGTCTCCGGAAACGTTTCCGGAACGTCGACGGCTCTAGAGTACCTGGCTGAGAAACCTTTTGCACATCCCTCGGGGCTCGATTTACTAGTTGCCACGAAGGCGCCAGCCTGTTCGCCGGCGCCTCTGGGTAGAAGTGCCTATGCCTCCTCGGTTGAGGTGCCGGTCCACGGCGAAATAGCCCGATTAAGCAGGGGCATTGAGGCAGCGGTGGGGAAGGCGAACCCGGCTAGAACGAAGAGAGGGATGATCTGGGGAAGATCGATGATGGTCCAGATCACCAGGCATAGGAGCACGATGTTGATGAGGACGACTCCGAAGGCGAAGGGGAGCCGTACCAGTGGAATAACCACCGAGTTCTTCAGTGTTCCCCAAAATGTGTTGGAAAAGCGGGCCTGGAGGAACCAGGGGAATGGAAAAACAATCAGGTAGACCAGCGTCAGAAGCACCTTGATCACAGCCAACTCAGCGATTGGTAGCGCGATCCAGCTGAGGGTGAGGGCGCCGCCGATCGGGAGGAAGAATGCCCAGTAGCCGGTGCTACGCCAGAAGTTTTCCCTCAGGGACCTCCAGTACTCTCGCGTCACAGATCCGCCGCGATCCTCTCCGAGACGCCACACGGTGTCGTAAAGGGCGGTAAGTGCGCCTCCCGCGGTGACGATGGGGAGGCAGGTCAGGACGAAGAGGACGTTGAGCCACACCAGGTCAGCGATACGTCCAACCGCTACCCAAAAGGGGGCGTCTGGATTAAATAGTCGGGCGAACACAGGCTTGAGCTTAGTTGGTCGCCGGCGGGAAGTACGCCGCCCTATCCACCGCTAGGGTTGGGAGGGTTCTTGAAGAAGTGAGTATCTGTGACGCGAGTTTCGTTTACGGCCATCGATTTTGAAACGGCCAACGCCAAGAGGGGGTCCGTCTGCGCCGTTGGACTGGTCAGAGTCAGAGCAGGTCACGTGGTGGAACGATTCTCATCGCTGGTTCGTCCTCCTGCTGGTCTCGACTATTTCGAGTACCGCAACATCCAAGTCCATGGAATCTACCCGGAGGATGTCGTGAGAGCACCCCGATGGGCGCGAGTGGCCGGCCAGGTCGAGGACTTCATCGGGGATGATCTTCTAGTTGCCCACAACGTGCCCTTTGACCGCAGCGTTATTGAGCAGGCCAACACTGTCTGTGGGCTAGAACCACCGAAGAATAAGTGGGTTTGCACCCTGAGGCTTTCCAAGGCCCACCTCGATCTTACCTCACACCGGTTGCCCTCTGTCTCGGCGCACCTGGGGCTTTCCCCATTTCAACACCACGATGCCTCGGCTGATGCAGAGGCGGCAGCCGGGATCCTCTTAGCTCTGACAGACCTCTTGGACATTACCGACTTGTCGAAACATGTCTCTGTCCGAAGAGGCCGTCAGAACTAAGCGGAGGCTCCGTCAGTTAGCCAACCAGCTCGTCATCGTGTTTTTTGGCGCCGTCGCCCTCGACAGGCGCATTTCCCCAGGGGCGCTTGGTCCCAGCCATTGGGATGACAGCGAAGATGAGGACGAGGGCGAGCAGGACAGCGAAGCCACACATGACCGAGGGGATCGAGGAGCGGGTGGCGGGATCAATTACGGCGACGGCGGTGGTCGGGATGATGAAGACCAGGTAGCCAATGGCCAGCCAGTAGAGGGCGTGCCGGGTCTTCCGCTCAGCGATCTTACTTCCCAACCAGAACGACAGGAAGGTACCGATTCCAAGGAGGACGTAATAGTAGGTGCCGTAGAGCCACATGGCATCATTGGCAGCCTGGAAGAAGACGTAGTTGCCCTCGCACTTATCGGAGGTGATGCCCCAGCCGGTGAAACCCCAGTAGAAGATGAAAAGGCCGGCACCCACGTACATGACGATCTGGCCGATCAGGGACTTCTTTCCGGCAATCGACATGGCCAGGCTGATGCCAAGAGGCGGCAGCATAGTGATGGACATGTAGCCGATGCGGGCCCAGGAGAGTCCGGTCACCACGGTCTCGCAAACCAGGAACTCAGCCAGCTGGAAGATCCCCAGGAAGACGAGCAGGGAGATGGTGAGCAATCCGGTTCGGTTGAACCTGTAGCGCAGTGCGATCCAGGCCGCGCCTATGAACTCGATAGCCATGGTTGCGAACATGGCTTCGGGTGAGAAGCATCCGGCGACACCCCTGGTGAAGGCGTTCTGCTTCCTAGGTTTGACTACCTTGACCTGGTCGGACATAGTCCACTCCTTAAATGTGCACAATTATTCGCTAGGCTATTTAACCCGGGCGGATCGCCTGCTGCTCCACCATGTCACGATAGGGATGGTCCAGGGCCGAAATCGGCACTATTTGACGGTTGCACGCTCACTCGCGGGGGCTTCGACCAGGGTGTCGAGGCGAGGACGCCCTCCGATGACCCAGTAGGCGAGGGCTACCACCACGGCGCCTCCGACCAGGTTCCCCAGGCCCACCCAGAGGAAGTTGTATCCGTAGAGGGCGAGCGTTCCGTTCGGATCACCGGTGAGGATTCCGATGGTGTAGGTCGTCATGTTGGCGACCACGTGTTCGTATCCCGAGGCGATGAACGCGGTGATGGCCACAAAGATAAGGGCGATCTTCGTGCCGTCTGACCTGACGCGCGATGACATCCAGATGGCAAGGCAGACCAGGACATTGCAGAGGACGCCGCGTGTGAAAAGTTCAAGGGGACTCTCAGCCGCCTTGCTGGCCAACATGTCAGAAAGCATCGTCCCGGCAGCTTGATTTGATACCAGCACCCCCGACGCGACAATGAGGGCCCCGAAGAAGAGTGCACCAACCGCGTTGGCGAGGACGATGAAGCCGAGCGTGGCGGCAGACTGACCCAGGCGCGTCGTCCTCATCAACACACCCAGCGGCAGGATCATCATGGCCGAGGTTGCGAGGTCAGCGCCGGCGAACACCGTCAGGGTCAGGGCCGCACCAAAGACCAGTCCGCTGACCAGCTTGCCGAAGCCGTCGCCTGCGGCAAAAAGAGGACCGGCGGTGGAGACCATGAGGATGACGCCGATACCCATGTAGATGCCCGCCATCATTCCCGAGACGAAGAGCCGACCGGGCTTCCTTAGAGAATCGACTTTGGCCACCGCGGTATTGGCTTGCAAATCGAGGTTTTCAGAGAGTGTTAGCACGCCTAGATCCTGCCAGACCGCCCGGGGACCGATCTGGCCACTTCGTCCCAGTCGGGGCCCGACGTGACCGATACCGCGCTCACCGGCGGCCTATCGCCATGGTTAGAGGTCGCCTAACATGGAGGGTGGCGGCAGTTTGCCGCACCAAATCTCTGTTAGGTGGTTTATTCCGTGGTTTCGGTACACGATTCTTACAACATCGATCTACTTCCCGGCCTGAGCGCCCTCAGCAATCTGTCGCTGCGCTACCTCGCGTCGGAAGAGGACATTACCTGCAAGACCGACTCGGCCTGCGCAGTTGCCTACCTGGTCACCTCCGACTCGGCGGGTGCGCCGGTCGAAGGCTGGGACCTCGAGTCCCTGGCGGGGGCTGGGTTCGAAGCCAAGCTTGGCCAGACGATGACCGTTCCTTCCACGACCGGTGCCACCACGATCTTCGTTGGCCTTGGTGACGAGGACGGTCTGGATGATGATGCGTACCGTGAGGCCGGCGCCGCCGTATCCGGCGCACTTGGCAAGCGAACCCAGGTGTGTGTGGTCCTGACTGAAGCGACCATTCCGACCCAGGCTCAGGCTGTTGTCGAGGGCGTTCTTCTCGCCAACTACTCGCTGTCGTCGTTCAAGAATGAGGACGACAGGGCCAAGCCCCTCGCCTCCCTGACGATTGCCGGGGGCGAGGCGGACGTAAGCGAGCTGTTCGAGGTCGTACTGCACCGAGCCGTGGCCTACGCGCGCGCAACCTACATTGCCCGCGACCTGACGAACGCACCTCCTGCGCACCTGACCCCTCGGACCCTCGCGGAAGTTGCGGTACGACTTGCCGATGAGTTCGGTTTTGAGGCCGAGGTGATCGATCGTCTCGAGCTGGTTGAAATGGGCTGTGGCGGCATCGTTGGAGTGAACCGTGGTTCCGAGTACGAAGCCCGCCTCATCAAGCTGCGTTTCGTTCCCGCCGACACCCCTGCTTCTGCCGAGCGCCTCGCCATGGTTGGCAAGGGAATCACCTTCGACTCGGGAGGCCTCAGCCTGAAGCCCGCCTCGTCGATGGTTGATATGAAGACGGATATGGGTGGCGCCGCAGCGATCCTGGGTGCTTTCTCAGCCATGGTCGACCTCGGGGTCACCACGCCGGTTGATGCGTGGCTGCCCACCACGGACAACATGATTTCGGGTAACTCCATGCGAGTCGGCGAGATCATTACCGCACGTAACGGCAAGACCGTTGAGGTCACCAACACCGATGCCGAGGGTCGCCTGATCCTCATGGATGCCCTGGCTCTTGCAGCCGAGACCAACCCCGCGTGGATCGTCGATATCGCGACCCTGACCGGCGCCCAGATCATCGCCCTCGGTGATGACGTCGCCGCTGTGATGGGCAACAGTGACGCACTGCTGGATGAGGTCGAGCAGGCCGCAGACGCGACCGGTGAAATGGTCTGGGAGCTGCCGCTGCACAAGCGCTACATGAAGAACATGGAATCGCCGCTGGCTGACCTGCAGAACGCCAACCTGTCCAACAGGGGAGCGGGCAGCATTACGGCCGGTCTGTTCCTGTCGAACTTCGTCGCAGATGTGCCCTGGGTCCACGTTGATATTGCTGGCCCATCGGTCAGTTCTAAGGATGATCGCTGGGTTCGTCGGGGCGCAACCGGCTTCGGCGCGAGGCTGCTGGCGAAGCTTGCTGAAGAGATCGGTGGCTAACCTGGCGTAATTTGCCACAATGCGCGGCATTTCAACGGTTGGGACCTGACAAACCACCCTTTGATGTGTAGCGTTTCCGTATGTCACGTCAGTGGCTTGAGTTGCTTCACCTACCAAGAGGATGACTAATGTCGATCAATCGCACTGAACTCGTTGCACAGATGGCTGAACGTTCGGGTTTGACCAAGGCCCAGGCTGATTCCGCCCTTGGAGCGTTCCAGTCCGTAATCATTGATGCTCTGTCAGAGGGCGAGTCGGTTCGCGTAACCGGTCTGCTGTCGGTAGAGCGCGTCGAGCGCGCTGCTCGCACCGGTCGCAACCCGCGCACCGGTGAGGAAATTCAGATTCCTGCTGGCTTTGGCGTGAAGCTCACCGCAGGTTCGACGCTTAAGGCAGCCGTAGGAAAGTAGTGTGACTCGCCACTTTCGTGACCTAAGGGTGCGAAACCGGCGGAACACATAGCAAACCTTCGTAGCGGGGGTGGGGAAAGTTTCCTCACCCCCGCTTCGGGCTTAAGATTGGACGGTAGTACTCACCAACCCCGCTTCAGGAGCTGTGAATGAACATCGTCATCTTGTCGTCGACCGAAGAGATCGCAAAGGCCGCCGCTGACCTTTACACCAACCTGCTGGCAAGCAAGCCGAACGCGGTTCTCGGACTTGCCACCGGTTCATCGCCCGTTCCCGTCTACGACGAACTGATTCGTCGCTATGAGGCCGGTGAGGTGTCATTCAAGGACGCCACCGCCTTCCTGCTGGATGAGTATGTTGGCCTGCCCAAGGGCCACCCCGAGTCGTATGCAGAGTTCATCAAGCGGGTGTTCGTCTCTAAGGTCGACTTTGCCGAGGGCGCGGTCAACGGCCCGGACGGCAACGCGGCGAACCCGAAGAGGGCCGCGGATGAGTATGAGGCGAAGATTGTGGCTTCAGGCGGTGTTGACCTGCAGATCCTTGGCATTGGCACCGATGGACACATTGCCTTCAATGAGCCTGGTGGCTCGCTCTCATCTACCACCCACACCCAGGTCCTCACCGAGCAGACCCGCGTGGATAACGCTCGCTTTTTCGACGGAGACATCAACCAGGTGCCACGCTTCTGCCTGACCCAGGGACTGGCAACTATTGGCCGCGCCAAGTCTGTGGTCCTGATTGCCCAGGGTGAGCAGAAGGCGGACGCCGTTGCTGCTCTTGTTGAGGGTGGCGTCAGTGCACTGTGGCCGGCTTCGGTCCTGCAGTTCCACAATGACGCAACGATCCTGGTGGATGAGGCCGCAGCTTCCAAACTGAAGCTGAAGGACTACTACCGCGCGGCGTATGAGGGCGAGCAGGCTCTCTCCGCCCTCGAGGACTGATAGCCATGACTCAGCAGGCCCCTCTGGGAGGCTCAGACGTCCTCGAACTGCCGAAGGTCAAGCCCAGCAAGGGTGACGGGGACGCGGATCGCTTCGCGCACTTTGTGCGTAAGGACCGCGCTAACCAGGCTGCGATTACGGGCCAGGCTGTGGTCGCCCTCTGCGGCAAGGTCTGGGTTCCCACCCGGGATGCGAAGAAGTACCCTGTCTGCCCACGCTGCAAGGCACTGCGCGATGAGGTCGGCAACCAGGGAAAGAACTGGCCTTTCGCCGAGTAACTGAACTGGGCGTCGTGCCCGCTACCTCGACCTAGAACCGTTCGATCGGTGTCTCAGCGTCGTAGTAGCGGGTGCGAACCCCGGGTTCGCCATCTGAGAGTCGCCAAGCCTGGTAGGGGAGCTCATTGCGAGAGATGCGGTGGCGCTCCTGGGCCTGAAGGGTGGCTTCCGGTGTCCAGCCTTCCGCAAGAATCGCCCCGTCCTTCACCAGGGGAACCTGCAGCAGGCGGGCCCCCGCGTCCTCCAGACGCTTGGTGCTCTCTTCAGTTGAGGCGCCCATGACCAGGGCTTCCTGCACCGCGCGGCCGTCGGGGCTGTAGAGGCGTCCGGCAACCTTGCGACCGCCAACGGTTCCCTTCGACTCGCTGAGTTTCGCAACGGGAATCGACTCTCCGTTTTGCCCCTCACGCTCGACAAGCTTGTAGACCAGGGCGGCAGTTGGGACACCGGATCCGGTGACAAGCTTTGTGCCCACACCGTAGGTATCGACAGGGGCCGCTCCGAGAGAGGCAATCGCGTACTCATCAAGGTCTGAGGTGACGACAATCTTGGTTGAGTGGGCCCCCAGGGAATCGAGTTGCTCTCGGACCTGGAAGGCATGAGCTACGAGGTCGCCGGAGTCGATACGCACCGCACCCAGCTCACCACCGGCAGCGCGGGCGGCCTCGACACCGTTGATGACTCCCTGGTGGATGTCGTAGGTATCCACCAGAAGCGTGGTTCCGGGGCCCAGGGTTGCGATCTGCGCGGCAAACGCATCCTTTTCAGAGTCCTGAATCAAAGTGAATGAGTGTGCTGAGGTACCGACGGTGTCGATTCCATACCGGCGTCCGGCCTCAAGGTCTGAGGTGGCGACAAATCCACCAATAACTGAAGCGCGGGCGGCCGAAACAGCTGCGCGCTCGTGGGTGCGACGCGCCCCCATGTCGATGCAGGGGCGTCCGTGGGCGGCAATGGTCATGCGTGAGGCCGCAGAGGCGATCGCACAGTCAAAGTTCAGGGCAGAAAGCAGCAGTGTTTCAAGCAGCGTCGCCTCTGCAAATGTGCCCTCGACGGTGATGAGGGGGGAGCCCGGAAAATAGATCTCGCCCTCGGCATAGCCGTAGATGTCCCCGGAGAACTTGAAGTCAGCTAGGAAATCAAGCGCCTCCTTACTGAGGAACCGCTGGTCTTCCAACCACGCAATCTGGTCGTCGTCGAACTGGAAGCGCGCCAGCGCCTCAAGAATGCGTCCCGTTCCCGCTACAACCCCGTAGCGGCGGGAACTACTGAACCTGCGCCCAAACAGCTCAAAGACAGAGCGTCTGTTGGCAACACCGGAGTGAATCGCGGCGTCGACCATCGTCAGCTCATACTTATCGGTCAACAGGGCAGTGGAATCTGAAGCAGCCATAGGCTAACGGTAGCCCTTCTGGGACCAAGGTGTGACACGAACTATCTGGCAGATTCGCCACCGTTACCTCGGTAATGGAACGCGTCACGAGGTGGGAGGACTCACGAACCTTTCTGACCGCACCCCCTCAAATTGTCATAAAGTCAGAATCGTGAACGATGCGCCAATCGGAGTTTTTGACTCAGGCCTGGGCGGCCTGACGGTAGCTCGCGCCATCATTGACCAACTTCCGGGTGAGGACGTCGTCTACCTCGGTGACAGCGCCCATACGCCCTACGGTCCGCGCAGACTCAGCGAGGTCCGGAAACTGACGCTTGCGGGCCTGGACCAGCTGGTTGAGCTGGGCTGCAAAGTCCTGGTGATTGCCTGCAACACCGCTACGGCAGCCGCCCTGAGGGACGCCCGAGAGCGCTACGCCAAGATGGGTATCCCGGTGATAGAGGTTGTGACACCTGCGGCTCGTGGGGGAGCAGCAACCACCCGCAACGGCAGCATCGGCGTCCTGGGGACAGCCGCGACCGTTCGCTCGGGCGTGTACCTGGACGCGCTTGGTGCGGTTCCAGGGATCAGGGTGACCCAGAGCAGTGCCCCAAAGTTCGTTGAGTTCGTCGAGCGTGGCGAGACGACAGGTGAGTCCGTCACGGCCGCTGCGCGAGAGTACCTGGCCCCCCTGGTTGAGGCCGATGTTGACACGGTGATCCTCGGGTGCACCCACTACCCGCTTCTGACCGGTGTTCTGGCACGAGAGTTGGGACCCGGCGTGCGCCTGGTCGCCTCTTCGGAAGCCACAGCCAACGCAACCTACTCCGCCCTCGTCGACCTCGACCTGCTGCATTCGCCGCGCCAGCCCGGTGACACGCCGACATATCGTTTCTACTCGACTGCACCCAACCCTGAGTTTTCGACCCTGGCCCGCCGCTTCCTGGGACCGGAGGTATCCGGAGTTGAGCCACTCACCGTAGAGCTCGAGGTTGAGAGTGCAGCGAGTGCACGGGAGGTCGCCGCGACCACAGAAGACGAGGAGCGCCTGTGAAGCTGACAATTTTGGGTGCCACCGGATCAATGTCGGGGCCGTCTTCGCCCACATCCAGCTCTCTGGTCCAGGCCGACGGGGTTGACAGTGAGACCGGGGAGACACGCACCTTTTCGATCGTCCTCGACCTGGGTCCGGGCTCTTTCGGTCAGTTGTGGAACCACGTTGATCCGCAGGAGGTCGACGGTCTGTTCATCTCCCACGGTCACGCTGACCACCTGGCCGACGTCATTTCCTACTACGTTTTCCTCAAGTGGCACCCCGAGGGTTCGAGGCCGGCGCTGCTCACGGCCGGACCCGCCGATATCTTTGATCGCATCATGCAGATTGACGGCTACGCCACCACGGAGGAAATGGAGGGTTGCTTCGCATTCGAACCTCTCTCCAGCGGCCGTGTCATCCAGGTGGGCCCGATGACAATCACGGCCTTCCCCGGGTACCACTCGGTTGAGTCCTACGGTTTCCGAATCGAAGGGCCGTCATCTGATGGGGACGGCGAAGTCGTGACGATCGCCTACACCGGTGATACGGACAGCTGCGAGCAAATGGTTGAAATGGCGCGGGGAGTCGACATCCTCCTGGCAGAATGCGGATTTACCGAAGAGCTTCAGACGCGTGGAATCCACCTCACCGGGGTTCGGGCGGGTGAGTTGGCAACAGAGGCGGACGTGAGGCACCTCGTCCTCACGCACATCCAACCGTGGACTGAGCCTGAGGTCGCGCTCGCAGAGGCGAGTTCCTCATACTCCGGCACGATCGACGTCGCCCGCACCGGCGACACCTGGGTGATCTAGCCGATCCGCCCGGCCAGGTGTGGTTCCATCGCGCGGATGGCTCGCGAGCGGTGCGAGATGCTGTTTTTCTCAGCAGCCGTTAGCTCCGCAGTCGTCTTGTCGAACCCCTGGGGCACAAAGATTGGGTCGTAGCCGAACCCTCCTTCACCACGAGGGGAACGGGCTAGCCTGCCCTCTACTGTTCCCTCGGTAACCACCGCTGTCCCGTCCGGGAGGGCGAGGGCGACGGCGCAGACGAACCTGGCCCCGCGCTGTTCGTCAGAGACGTCGCTGAGCTGAGCTAGAAGCAGGTTGAGGTTTGCTGCGTCATCACCGTGCCTGCCTGCCCAGCGGGCGGAGAACACCCCGGGGGATCCGCCGAGGGCGTCAACTGCAATCCCGGAGTCATCCGCGAGGGCCGGTAGTTGGGTCTGCTCAGCCAGGTGTCGGGCCTTGATGAGGGCGTTGTCCGCAAAGGTGAGCCCGTCCTCCACCGGAGAGTCAACATCGTAGTCCGCCATGGTGGCGACGGAACCGGCGTCGAATCCGGGAAGGAACGAGCTCAGTAGAGCGGTGATCTCTTCGATCTTGTGGGAGTTCGCCGTCGCGATGACAAGGGCGGGTGAGCTCACAGTCCCAGCTCTTCGCTGGTGATCTCAACGCCCAGCGGAGAGAGTATGGCCCTGGCCTGGAGCGAGTTGAGCCGGTGCAGGCCCTTTTCAGCCAGGTCCAGCATCTGCGTCAGTTCGCCCCTGCTGAAGGGAGCGCCCTCGGCTGTGCCCTGCACCTCAACCAGTCCGCCGCTGCCAAGTCCAACCACGTTCATATCCGTCTCAGCTGCCACGTCCTCGACGTAGGGCAGATCGAGGACGGGTCGGCCGTCAACAATGCCCACCGACACTGCGGCGACAGAGTCGGTGAGGACCCTGTGCTGGTTGCTCTTCGCGATAATTCCCTTGTCAACAGCCCAGGTGATGGCGTCGTGGAGGGCGAGCCAGGCACCCGTGATTGCGGCGGTGCGGGTTCCACCATCGGCGACGAGGACGTCACAGTCGATCACCACGGTGTTCTCACCGAGGGCCTTGAGGTTGACTGAGCTGCGCAGGCTTCGGCCGATCAGCCGGGAGATCTCGTGGGTTCTGCCGCCGATCTTGCCGCGGACGGACTCGCGCTGGTTACGCTCGTTGGTTGAGCGGGGGAGCATGGCGTACTCGGCGGTGACCCACCCTTCGCCTCCGCCCTTGCGCCAGCGGGGAACGCCCTCGGTGAATGAGGCTACGCAGAGTACCCGGGTGTTGCCGGTTTCGATGAGGACTGATCCCTCGCCGGTGGAGGTCCAACCCCTGGTGATCTTTACGGGACGTGCTTCATCGACCGCGCGGCCGTCTTTACGTGTTGTCTTCGTCATGGCTTCATCCTAGGCGGTTGCGGATTTGGTGCCGGGCCCACAGTTCATGTGTTCTGCCTCTATCCCGAGGACGAGGACGGTGGTGCCGAACTGTCGGAGGGAGGCGATACGGTGGATCCATGATGTTTGATTTTGCCCTTGCCCGCGGAGATTTTGACTCCGCGACCTACCATCGTGATTCCTTTGCCACGGACGCGATGGAACTAGACGGGACGACGATGGTCGTGGTGGCGCGTGAACACGGTGAGTTCGCGGTGCTTGGTGAGGGCGAAAAGACGGTGCTGTGGACTCCCGTGGGGGAAGAGCTGCAGGATCTTGTCTCCGCAGTGGGGCCGGAGCGGATCTGGTTCATGGGACGCGATCTTGATGGATCCCCCAGAATCGCCATCGCGGTCTCGGAAGAGGCTCTGGAGCAGGGTGCGCTGACAAGCCTCCTGCCAGAGGGAGTGGGGTGGATGGACCTGATGCAGTTTGCTCCCCACCTCACGGATCATGAACTTTCGCTGCTTGCCACCCAGACCACCGCACTGTTGGCCTGGCACCGTGCGACACGGTTTTGCATTCGTTGCGGTGGTGAGCTGAAGGTGCGCTCGGCTGGGTGGACAGCTCAGTGCGGGAAATGCGGTCACCTCGAGTACCCGAGGACGGATCCGGCAATTATCGCGGCGGTGCTGGACCCCGATGACCGTCTTCTCCTGGTTCACAACACCAACTGGTCTCCGCTGCGCATGTCGCTGCCCGCCGGCTACGTCGACCCCGGCGAAAGTGCCGAACGGACCGTCTTGAGAGAGCTGCGTGAAGAGGTGTCCCTGGAGGTATTTGACCTGCAGTACGTTGGTTCGCAGCCTTGGCCTAGGCCCCGCTCCCTGATGCTCACCTACACGGCTCGAACACAGATGACAGAACCGACACCTGATATGCAAGAGATTGATCAGGCCAGGTTCTTCTCACGGGCAGAACTCCGAGAGGCAGTTACGAAGGGGACCGTGGTGCTGCCCGGTCCAGCTGCGGTGGCTCACACAGTCATCAATGCCTGGCTTGAAGGTGGTCTGGAATGATCGGCCAGGGTAGTCCTGAAGAGCTGCTTGACGCACTTGATCCCCAGCAGCGGGAGGTCGCCCTGCAGGTGTCCGGTCCGCTTTGCGTTCGGGCAGGTGCGGGGACCGGAAAGACGCGGGCCATCACCTACCGCATCGCCTACGGCAATGCGGTGGGGGCTGTTGATCCGGGCACCGTTCTAGCCGTGACCTTTACTTCGAAGGCCGCCGCAGAGATGGCGGTGCGCCTTCGAGAACTCGGTGCTGGCCGGGCCCAGGCGATGACGTTCCACGCGGCTGCGCTGAAGCAGCTGGGGTACTTCTGGCCCCGGGTCACCGGTGGGCCGCTGCCGAACCTCATGCCCCACAAGGCGGGTGTCGTTGCCTCTGCTGCCAGCAGGGTCGGCGTTCGGGCTGACCGGCTGGTCGTACGTGACCTGGCTGCCGAGGTTGAGTGGGCCAAGGTGTCGATGGTGGGTCCCGAAGGGTATGAGGACTACGCGAGAAAGATGGATAGAACCCCGCCCGCGGACCTCGACTTCTCCGATTTCTCCAGGTTTTATGAGGCGTATGAGCAGGCTAAGTCAGATCGCAACGCCATAGATTTCGAAGATGTACTGCTGCTGCAGTGCGGGATGCTCGAAGATCGCGAAGACGTGGCGCGATCTGTCAGGGCTCGTTATCGCAACTTTGTGGTTGATGAGTATCAGGACGTCTCCCCGGTTCAGCAGCACCTGCTCGACCTCTGGAGGGGTGAGCGCACTGATATCTGCGTGGTTGGTGACGTGGCTCAAACCATCTACTCGTTTACCGGTGCGTCCGCCATGTATCTCGAAGAGTTTCCGAAGCGGATGAAAGGCGCCCGTGTGGTGCAGCTGGTCCGTGACTACCGTTCCACCCCGCAGGTGGTGGCACTGGCCAACCAGGTGGTCGCCAGCGCCAAGGGAATGGATGGCAAGTCCCGTTCGCTCGGGCTACCCGGAGCCGTCAGGCTGCAGGCACAAAGACCAATGGGGCCGGCGGTGACCTACGATCGCTACGCTGACGACCTCGCGGAAGCTGAGGGAATCGCTGAGAAAATCAAGGGCTTGCGACAGCAGGGTGTGGCGCTTTCAGAGATCGCGGTTTTGTACAGGGTGAACGCACAGTCAGAGGCGTTTGAAGAAGTGTTCTCCGATGCAGGGATCCCGTTTCAGGTCCACGGTGGCAGCCGGTTCTTTGACCGAGAAGAGGTCAAACGTGCCATCCTTCTCATCCGCCAGCAGGCCAGAGTCCGTAGCCTGGCCGGGCAGGAAACCACGGATCTGGTGGGAATGGTCTCCGAGGTTATCGGAACCCTAGGGTGGCAGAAGAAGGCTCCTGCAACGGCAGGGGCCGTGCGTGACCGCTGGGCCAACCTTGACGCACTGCTTGAGCTTGCCCGACGCAATCCTGACAGGTCTCCAGAGCAGTTTGTCTCGGAGCTTGAAGAACGTTCGGCTTCCAAAGCGGCCCCCACGGTTGAAGGAGTGGTCCTCTCGACACTCCATGCGGCCAAGGGGCTCGAGTGGGACGCTGTGTTCCTTGCCGGGCTGTCTGAGGGGCTGATGCCAATCTCGCTCGCAACGACACCCGAGGGGGTTGAGGAAGAGCGCCGACTGCTTTACGTGGGGGTCACTCGCGCTCGAGAGCATCTCTGCATCTCGTACTCCCAGGCTCGGTCAGCGGATCGTAAAGGCAAACGCGCCGTCAGTCGTTTCCTCAGTCCAATGTGGCCCCGAGAGGAAACATCACGCGGAAGGTGGACGGCCTCGGACAGCAAGCGTGCTTCCATCGGAAAGCCGAAGACCAGCGACCTCAACAAGCTGTTCCTTGAAGAGGCGGACGAAGAAACGCGGGAACTTTTCGAAGAACTGCGGCAGTGGCGGCTGGGTGTCTCTCGTGAGGTGGACAAACCCGCCTACACGATCCTCACGGATGCAGCCCTGCGCGGTATAGCTGAGGCCAAGCCGCGCACACTCAAGCAGCTCGGGGCACTGAGGGGAATCGGGGCAGTCAAGCTTGAGAACTGGGGCACCCCCCTTCTCAGGATGGTTCGCGGCTACCTGCCTGATTAGGCAGCCATCGGAGCCGGGATCGTGAGGGGACCGATTCCGCAGGAACACCTGGGGTGGGGGTACCACTCGCGCACCTCAACCCCCGTCGGCCCAACCGTGAAGGAATGCGAAACGCTTTGCACTCCCGTGGGCGTTTTCGCGCCGGAAGGGGCGTCCCCTGTGGCGGCACTGTTGATCAGCATGACGGCAAGGCCGGCCGCAGTGAGACACATGTGCGCCGGGGTGTACGGAGGGGGAGCGGCGGCGATGGCCAGTGACGACATGGCCCACAGGGGGTAGGAGTCCTGGACCGTGAGGTCCGCGCACACCGCGCATCCAGTGACTCCCGGAACTATCAGGGGACCCACCTGCACCTCATGATCGCGACGGATTACGGGAAGGTGGGGTATGTCTTCGGAGAGCAGCCGACCCAGAACCCCGTGGTCCCACACTCCCGGAGAGCAGATCACGGCAAGATCAGGGATTCCGAGACCCCCAACCCGAAGGCCCGAATACCGTTCTCGCAAGTAGCGGGAAAGGACACTCTGCCGCCTCTTGCCAAACTCGGACTCTGTGAACGCCGGAGGTGCTACTTCATCAACTACCCTGCGGTCACGCAACTCAATCTCTCGGGCCCCCTCTTCGGCGAGCAGGATGGCAATCCTTGAGCCAATACGGTCTAGCCCCGAGATACGCATGCGCAGGTTTCCGAGGGGATTCACTTCCTCCGCGAGAAGTCCTACCGAGTCCAGCATCGTGAGGATTTCCTGCTGGCGTTCAGAGAGACGGTCCTTTGGTGTGATTGCCTGCGCGGCGGTCCGAAAGGACCGAGCTGGCGGCGAGGCAAGTCCCCGGACCCATTCGACCTCGGACTGAGCCAGATCAGAGAAGATAACCGTTCGAGGAATGGCAGAGCCGACTTGAAGTTTTCCTGGCTCAATCTCTCCGATAAATGTCTGCGGACGTAACGTCCTCATCAAATCACCGCCCGGTAGTAGGTAAGGGGAACTTTCGTCCCCTAACCTTCGCCCAGAATGCAAGGCTCCGCCCGCAGTTTCGTCTACCTGTGGATAACTCTTATCAGACGGTGTTCTGTGGGAGCTTAGTCAGCTTCAGGAGAGCCTTTGGGATCACCGGGGTTCTCACCTCGCATGCTCTTCGGCACCGAGTCATCAAAGCCGAGGGTCCCCTCAAGGAGAGCGGAAAGCTGACTGTCCAGTTCACTCAGTTCGGGATCGGTGGGCAACTCATCGAAGAACGTCTCTGGTTCGGCGAGGTGCGCGGGGGTGGGGACCCTGTCCGGGTGGGACCAGAGTGCATCGCGAGCTTCAGCTCCGTCGGCCTCTTGAACCTTGCGGAAGATCGTCGCGGCACTTCGTGTGTGGCGAGGACGAAGTTCGATGCCGACGAGACGTCGCAGGAGCATCTCACCGGATGATCCGGTAACCCGACGGCGGCGCATCATTTCACGCAGCTGAGCGGCGTGGGGAAGGTAGGGGCTGATCGCCTCGGTGGTGACGACCTCGACCCAGCCTTCGATGAGGGCGAGGAGGCTCTCCAGCCTCTCCTGAGCACTCTTCTGAGCCTCGGTA
>CAMFDH010000004.1 GCA_945949035.1 uncultured Actinomyces sp. | reverse complement strand
TGGGGGACAACCAGGCCCACGAATCCGATGGGACCCGCCACGGCAGTCGCCACTCCCGCCAGCGTCACCGCGGCGAGGGCGATGTAGATCCGCGAAGCCCAGACACTTTCCCCGAGGCCGCGTGCCATGTCGTCACCCAGTGCCAGTGCGTTCATGCGTCGCGATAAAGCCCAGGTCGCAAGTGTTGCAACGGCGAGTACGGGGGCAACGGTTGCCACCTTGTCCCAGGTTGCGCCACCGACCCCGCCGATCTGCCAGAACTGGTAGTTCTGCAGCATCTCAACGCGGGGAAGGAGGACGATGCTGATGAGAGAAGCCAGTGCGGCTGCGGTCGCGGCGCCGGAAAGCGCCAGCTTCAACGGGGATGCTCCCCCTGGCCCCGCTGAGCCGATGATAAAGACGAGTACTGCCGCCACGGCTGCCCCAACAACCGCCAGACCCATCTGCAGGTAGGGGTCGCTGGTCCCAAGAAAAACCATGCCTATGACAACGGCGAGCGACGCTCCGTTGGAGATCCCGAAGATTCCCGGGTCCGCGAGGGGATTACGGGTCACGGCCTGCATACCAAGTCCAGCGAGGGCCAGGGAACCCCCGACGAGAAGAGCGAGGAACGTCCTCGGCACCCGCTTCGCAACAGCGACCTCGGCAATGGTCTGTGCGGAACCGGTGACCCCCGCGTAGATCTCATCGAAAGTCACCTGGCGTGACCCAATGGAAACGGACAGGACTACCAGCACCAAAACGACCGCTAACGACCCTGCCAGAACGAGAAGATTGCGCGCCGCCGTGCTTCGGGGGGCTCGCTCAATCTTCGGTTTGGCAGGCAGGGTCGTGGTCACGTCGGCACGGTTGGCTCTGGTTAGCGGCTAGTTCGCGGACTGCGACGTGGTGCTGTTGAGCAGAGCGAAGTAGTCGGAGATTCCCCATGACACGGACAGGGGAGAGGGGTTGGCGGCTGTCGCCAGAGGCGTGTTGTTGATGAGGACGACGAGGTTGCCATTCTGAACTGCGGGAATCTTGGAGAGGATCGGGTCGTTCTCAAACAGTGCACGACCGGCTTCTTCAGAGTCCGCGTAGGTGACGATGATGTCGACATCATCAAACACATCGGCCTGCTCGGAAGAGATGGTCGTGAAGAACTCATCGCCCGACTCGGTGGCCTTGACGACCTGCTCGGGCTGGGGCATTCCGGCGGAGGCGAGGAGGCCCGGGCGGGTGTCGTTCAGCGTGTAGTAGAGGATCGAGCTGGTGTCCGCCGCATCGATCAGGGTGAAGAGGACCTTCTTATCCTTCAACTCGGGGTTCTCGTCGAGGGCGGCTGCGATCTGCGCTTCGAGGTCCTGGTACAGCTCAGCCCCGAGGTCGACAGGCCGATTGCGTTGGCGTTCATGCAGATCATGTCGGCCATCGAAGTACCCCAGGGGATGTCCGGGTATGCCACAGTCGGGGCGATCTTGGAAAGCGTGTCGTACTGCTCCTGGGTGATTCCCGAGTAGGAAGCAAGGATGACGTCAGGTTCAGCTGCGGCAACGGCCTCAAAGTTGATGCCATCGGTTTCGTCAAAGAGCAGCGGCTTCTCGGCCCCTAGGTCATCAAGCTTTTCAGCAACCCAGGGGAGGATGCCGTCTCCGTCATCGTCACCCCAGAAGAAGGGGGCCATACCGATCGGGGCTACTCCCAGGGCCAGCGGAACCTCCTGGTTGTACCAGGAGACAGCTGCGATCCGCTCGGGTTTTTCCGTGATTGTCGTGGTGCCGTAGACGTGCTCGATGCTGATGGGGAAGGTTCCGTCGGGGACGACCTCGCAGTTTGCTGAGGTCGAGCCTGTTTCGAGGTCGGACCCACTCTGTCCGACCGTATCTGCCGACATTTCGGAACTGTCCGTACCACCACTTGTACATGCTGCAAGCGTCAATGCGGTGAGTGCGGCAACGGGAAGTAGACCTGCTTTGAGCTTGGACATCGGGTCTCCCTTATAGGTGGTTTGCGGTCGAGAGGGGATCTCGAAAGGTCGTCGCATCGCTTCACGGAGAAAGCAAGGCTCATGAAGGGCCGAAACCAACTCTATATTTTCACAACGATCTCGTTGGTAATTTTGATAAGGGTAGCCTAACTTGTCAAACCCCTTGGTCACGAAGTGGGAAACGAAACAGGAAAGTGATTAAGGATTCGCTGGCGACGCCAGGTTGGGTTGGATGCGCTCAAGGCAGTATCCTTTTCAGCGGATGGAATCACCCGTGCCCCCGTAGCTCAAAGGATAGAGCAACGGACTTCTAATCCGTCGGTTGCAGGTTCGAGTCCTGTCGGGGGTGCCAACTGAATAACCGAATCGTCCCTGACCTGCATGATTGGTCGGGGACGATTCGGTTTTCTACTGCTTTCCGGCGGACAGCGGTGCCGAAGCAAGTGAGTCTGAGTCGTGCCGTGAAAACTCGTTTGAGGGTCTCACAAGCGCTATTGCTTGCTGCAGCCACCTTGCTTGCTTGTACGGCCTCGTCCAACGGTGAGTTGGCAACGAAGTGCAGATGCGCACTCATTAGTAGCCGACGGCAGTTACTCCGTACTCAGCCTGCTCATAGGTGAAGCCCTCGTAGACGAGCTGGTCGATGAGCCCTTGGCGTGAGAATGCGGTGAAGTCTAGGTACTCACCAGCTTTCCGTGCGGCTTGCTCATTCCAGTCAGGGGCAATCTCGTCTACCGCAAAGGTGGCGTCTTCTTCGCTGAAGCCTTCGAAAACTAACTGATCGATCAGGCTCTGCCGAGAGAACGAAATGAACTCGAGGTAGTTGCGCCCCTGCCTCACGGCATTCTTCTGACCAAGGGTCATGTTTGCTGCACGATCGGCGTCAGCCTTCGCTTTTGCGGCCGCTTCATCTGCAGCCTTTTGGGCGGCCTCGGCCTCTGCCACTCTGGCCGCTTCTTCCTCTTCTGCCTTCTTGTCGGCCTCCGCTTGCGCTGCAGCTTCGGCAGCATCGCGGGACTGCTGCTCCGCGAGTTCTTCCGCGGTGAGCTCGGGCTCTTCCTCTACGACTGCTTCGACGGCCGTGAACTCGGGGCGTGAACTGTCTTTCTCGCCCTGGTTAAGACCCCAAACTCCTACGACCAGGATGGCGACTATCGTCCAGGTCCACCACTTCTTATACCAGGGTCTCTTTGGCTTTTCCGTGGGCAACGGTCCTAATGGTGGGGGAAGTGAGTTTGGGGCGCCGTTGGTGGGTTGGCCAGTTGGAGACTGCGCGTATGGGTGCGTTCGTGGGTCAAATTGGTTCGTCATGGTCCCATGCTAGAAGTGTGAAGTGAGGCACGTTGGAGAATGGTCGAACTTACATATGACAAATACATAACGGTTTGCCCGCACGGTTTACCGGTGCAATAGGTTTCCGAAATGTGACTTGACTCTGGCTGTGTCAGCGCCCTCAGTTGCCCTATAGTTCAATCATGACTGATAGTTCAAGCATGATTGAAGCAATGGGTGTTGAAGGGTCGGCTGAGGTTGATAACGATCTTGCCGCTGGTTCGGTTGAACTCCTAGCGGCCATTGCTGACCCGGTTCGGTGGCACGTCCTCACCCTTTTGGACCAGAAACCGCATTGCGTTTGCGATATGCAGGAGCACATTCTTGTGGCAGCCAACCTGCTGAGCTACCACCTCAAGGTCCTTCGGGACCTGGGACTGGTTCAGTCCGTCAAGAAGGGGCGTCTGGTTGAGTATGACCTTGCTGAGGGGTCACGAGAACGACTGCTTGCTGCCCTTCCCATCGCTGCCACCAAGAACAGGTAACCGTGGACACGATTACCCCCAACAGATCGAAGACTGATCTTCGTACCTGGTCGAAACCCGCCCTCATCGGCTTTCTTGCTCTCCTCGCCGCTGTATGGGCCGGACTCTACTTTCTGAACGAGAACATCTGGGTTCCCATCCTCGGTGATTGGATCGGCCTCGACCTAGAGTCTCGCGTTGGCGGGTCCATCGAGTTCTTTATCTACGACTCCCTGAAGATCCTGCTGCTGTTGGCCGGAATGATTTTCGCCATCGGCCTTCTTCGAACCGCTCTTGATCCTGACCGGGTTCGTTCGTTCCTCGAGGGGAAGAGTCTGCTTGTGGCGCTGCTCCTCGCAGCAGCGCTGGGAGCTGTCACCCCGTTCTGTTCCTGCAGCTCGATTCCCCTCTTTATTGGGTTTGTGGCTGCGGGCGTGCCTATCGCCGTGACCCTGACGTTCCTCATCGCCTCGCCGCTGATTAACGAGGTCGCGTTCGTCATGCTTCTGCAGTCGTTCGGCTGGGAGGTGACCGCCGGATATGTCGTCGCTGGGTTCACCATTGCGATCGTCGCCGGCTTTGCGTTCTCACGCTTCAACCTCACATCTCAGGTAGAAGAGTTTGTCTACCGAACTCCTGTGAGTCAGCTTGAGGAGGGCACCACGAAGATCACGCTGGCAGGGCGGATTAACTTTGCCCGGGAGGACACAAGGGAGATCTTCGGCAGGGTGTGGAAGTGGGTCCTGATCGGGGTTGCGATCGGCGCGGTGATCCACGGCTGGATCCCCACCGAGTTCTTCGCTGCCTACGCGGGCCCAGACAACCCCTTCGCGGTGCTCCTGGCCGTCATCATCGGCGTCCCGCTCTACTTCAATGCAGCCGGCGTGATCCCAATCGCCGCGGAGCTATGGGACAAGGGCATGGCGCTCGGAACCGTCATGGCGTTCATGATGGCAACCGTGGCACTGTCACTCCCAGAGTTCATTCTGCTCAAACGCATCCTGAAGCCCAAGCTGCTATTCGCGTTCTTCGGTGTGGTCGCTGCTGGGATCATCGTGGTTGGCTTCATTTTCAACTTTGCGATGGCGTAGAACGCCTCGCTCATAAACCCCATCAAAAGGAAAGGTCAACATGGACATCAAGATTCTCGGGCCCGGCTGCCGCAACTGCGTCACCCTGGAACGACACACACGCACAGCACTTGAGAGGCTGGGTGTGGAGGCCAGTGTTACCAAGGTTGAGGACTACGCAGATATTGCCTCCTACGGCATCATGAAGACACCCGGCCTGGTCGTCAATGAGAAGGTCCTCGTCTCCGGTCGAGTCCCCAAGCCCAATGACATCGCAGAGCTCCTGAAGCAGTACATTTCCTAGGATTGAGGACGAGGACTTGAATCGTCCTCGTTCCCCACCTAGTCATCTTTCGTTCTCAACCAGCAGAGGAAGCCATGCCCACAGCATTTGTAACCGGAGCCAGCCGAGGAATCGGACGAAGCATTGCAGAGGGTTTGGCTGAGGCCGGGTGGGATCTCGGCCTCATCGCTACCAATCCTGAGACCCTGGCTGAGGCGGCTGAAGAGATTCGCGCCCACACGGGTGTCGTGGTTGCGACCGCTGTCGCCGACGTTGCCAACTACGTTTCGGTCGAGTCTGCTGTTCACGCCTTGATGGACGAGGTCGGAGTCCCCGAGCTGCTGGTCAACAACGCGGGTCGCATCGACAATGAAGTACCGGTTTGGGAGGCAGATCCTGCCCAGCTGCGCTCAGTGGTTGATGTGAACCTGCTCGGGACTCTCTACCTCGAGAGGGCTGTCCTTCCAAGAATGGTTGAAGCTGAGGCGATGGGCCGGGTGATCAACTTGGTTTCCGGGGCCGGAGCCCGTAGCTGGGGTGTCGCTGCCGCCTACACCACCAGCAAGGCGGCTCAGCTACGTAATGTTGGCGACCTCGCCGACCTGGGAGATCGCTATGGGATCCGAGCCTTCGGTGTTGCACCCGGCGTGGTCCGCACCGATATGACGGCGGGAATGCAGGCACACCGAACCCGTGAAGAGTACACGCCGGTTGAAGAGACCGTCGCCCTCGTCAACGCGATAGCCCGCGGCGAACTAGATGCCTGGTCCGGTGCCTACCTGCGGGCCGGAACGGACACCGTTGCGAGCCTTCGCGGCGCAGCTTCCGTTCGCGAGAGCAACCCCGGAGCCCGCCTCTTTGGGGTTACGCCGTGGGGTGAGGACGACCCCCTCAACTAGGTTGGGCCATCCTCCGGCCCGCTAAACCATGAAGCGAAGCAGTTCCGAATCAGCGTCAAGTTCCTGAATGTTGAGGTCGGACTGGGCCATCCTCGCGCGCAACTCCACCAGCGACGTTTCTGACCCGGTGTCGATTCCGACGAGGGCGGGCCCGGTCTCACGGTTGTTCCGTTTGGTGTACTCGAAGTAGAGGATGTCATCTTCTGGGCCGAGGACGTCGTCGAGGAACTCCCGAAGGGCGCCGGGTCGCTGGGGGAATGACACCAGGAAGTAGTGGCGAAGATTGCGGTAGACCTGCGAGCGTTCCTGCACTTCGTTGTAACGGGTGAGGTCGTTGTTGCCGCCCGAAAGGATCCCGACGGTTACGCCTCCCTGCGTGAAATCACTGAGCAGACCCGCGGCAGACATGGAGATCGCCGTGGTTGCGAGCGCACCGGCTGGCTCCGCGATGATTCCGTCCAGGTGGTAGAGGTCGAGCATCTCCGTGCAGACTGCGCCCTCTGGAACTACGACGACCTCGTCAACCAGGTCGCGCACGATTTCATAGGTGTACTTGCCCGCGCGACCCACGGCGGTACCGTCAACGAACATGTCGACGCGGGGGAGGTCGACGGCAGTTCCGGCTTCGAGTGCCGCACGTGTGGAAGCTGCCCCGGCGGACTCAACCCCGATGATGTGCACATCCGGTCGGTTCTCATGCAGCCAGGCAGCCATACCTGCGATTAGTCCGCCACCACCAACCGGGATGACAACGGTGGAAAGGGCGTCCCCGAGTTGCTCACTGATTTCTTTGGCGACCGAACCCTGGCCCGCTATGACCGCTGGATCATCGTAGGGATGGATATAGGTCTTCCAGGTTTCCTTGGCTTCCTCTAGGGCAATTGCCTGGGTCTCATCGAAAGTTCCGTCAACGAAGCGCATCGAGATCCACGATCCGCCGATGGTGGCGATTCGCTGGCGCTTCTGCCGCGGAGTAGAGGAGGGAAGGAAGATCGTCCCGTGAATACCGAGTCTTGCGCAGGCCATGGCGACACCCTGTGCGTGGTTTCCTGCCGAGGCACAAATGACGCCTGCCTGTCGCTCTGACTCTGAAAGCTGGGCCATGGCGTTGTAGGCGCCACGAAGCTTGAAGGAGCGAACGGGCTGCAGATCTTCACGTTTGACGTAGATGCGAGCACCGGTTGCTTCGGATAGTCGCTCAATCTCCTGAAGCGGAGTCACCCTTGCCACGTGAGCTAGGCGCTCTGCGGCCTCGTCAACATCCTGACCCGATACCGAGTGAGGGATGGTTCCCGCATTCTTACGACCGAGTTTGGTGCCGGGTACCAGCTGGGGGTCTTCTGGGGTTTCTTCGAAGTTGTGCACAACGCCAGTGTATGAGGGGGGAGGGAAGGAACATGACCCTGGCCAAATGACGGCGTATGGTTGCCTGGTGAGTACCAATGACAATGGCCTAGTAAAGAACCCAATCGTCTGGATCGACTGCGAAATGACGGGGCTTGACCCCTCGGTAGATGAGCTGGTTGAGATTGCGGTTATCGTGACGGATTCAGATCTCAACCCTCTTGCGGAGGGGATCGACCTCGTCATCAAACCATCCGAAGCGGCTCTGGCGCAGATGGGTGAGTTCGTGACGCAGATGCACACCGATTCGGGCTTGATCAACGAGTTTGACTCGGGTGTCTCCCTGGAAGACGCGACCAGGACCGTCCTCGACTACATCGGGAAACTGGTGCCCCAGGCCGGGGTGGCTCCCGTGGCTGGTAACTCGATCGGTCAGGACGTTCGCTTCCTGCGGGCCTACATGCCCGAGGTCGTCGACTACCTGCACTACCGAATCATCGATGTCTCCACCATCAAGGAGCTGGCGAAGCGCTGGTACCCCAGGGTCTACGTCTGCGCTCCGGAAAAGACCGGGGGACACCGCGCGCTGGGTGATATTCAGGACTCAATCGTTGAACTGCAGTACTACCGCACGGCACTGTTCCCAGATGAACTGATCGCCGAAAAGGGTGCCTATCACCGCATCGCAGACGAGGTCTCTGAGAGCGCACAGGCCGCGTTCCAGGCGGTGGCTGAGTAGCTGTTCCACAGCGCCACAAAACCGGGCTTTCCCACAGCTTGGCCACGCTCATCAACCACTCGCCGCGGCCTCCTGCGAGGCTGACATTCGCCAGATCGACCCCACGGGGTCAAAGAGTGAATGGAGAGTGGTCATGAGTATCAGCGATCTGATGGTGCTGCGAGGTCGGGTCGGAACCAACCTGACGCTACACAGAAGTGAAGAGGACGGCGGACGGAGCTTCGTCCGTTTCCGAATGGTTGTTCCACGGGCGCGCCGCAAGGACAACGGTCAGTGGGAAGACGGTGAGCCGCAGTGGTACACCGTGAGGGCATGGGGACCGCTTGCGGACAACATGGCTGCGTCCCTGCACAAGGGAAATCCGCTCGTTGTCGTAGGACGGCCCGCGGCTCACGCCTGGATCAACAGTGAGGGAGAGATCCGCTCGGAGCTCGCGATCAATGCCTTCACTGTCGGCCATGACATGGGCTTCGGTATCTCGCTGTACCGCCGACTCATGCCGATGCGGACGGACCAGGAGGGTCCGGAGGTACGGATTATGCCCGCGAGGTCGGTGGAAACTACAACTGAAAACGAGCAGGCCGAGGTCGAGGACTTTGAAACCGTCGAGGTCGATGGTGATGTGACCGCCGCTGAAGAGGCGATGGGGCCCAAAGAAGGCAGCGAAACGCGTGAGTTAAGCGCCGCTTGATGTGAACTTGTGCTGTCTGCGTTCCCAGGGTGACAAGTCACGCCTAAAATAGGCAACGTTGTCTTCTTCCCCCTGAATGGAGAGTTGTGGCTGAGTACATCTACTCGATGGTTCGAGCACGTAAGGCGCATGGGGACAAGGTCATCCTCGACGATGTCACCATGGCGTTCCTGCCGGGTGCCAAGATCGGCATGGTTGGTCCTAACGGCGCAGGTAAGTCTTCGATCCTGAAGATCATGGCGGGAATCGATGAGCCGTCGAATGGTGAGGCCCGGCTGACCCCGGGTTTCACGGTTGGAATCCTTGAGCAGGAACCCAAGCTCGATGAGGACAAGACGGTTCTTGAGAATGTTGAGCTGGGTGTTGCCGACATTATGTCGAAGCTGCACCGCTACAACGAAATCTCTGAGGAGATGGCGAACCCGGACGCTGACTTTGACGCTCTCATGACAGAGATGGGGGACCTGCAGACCGCAATCGATGCGGCCGATGCCTGGGACCTAGACTCTCAGCTCGCGCAGGCAATGGACGCTCTGCGCTGCCCCCCGGGGGATGCAGACGTCAAGGTGCTCTCCGGTGGTGAACGTCGCCGTGTTGCCCTGTGCCGCCTGCTCCTAGAGGCCCCTGACCTGCTTCTTCTCGATGAGCCCACCAACCACCTCGACGCTGAATCCGTCCTCTGGTTGGAGCAGCACCTGCAGAAGTACCCCGGCGCCGTCATTGCGATTACTCACGACAGGTACTTCCTGGACCATGTCGCAGAGTGGATCGCCGAGGTCGACCGTGGTCACCTCTACCCATATGAGGGTAACTACACCACCTACCTTGAAGAGAAGCAGCGTCGCCTGCAGATCCAGGGCAAGAAGGACCAGAAGGTCGCCAAGCGCCTGAAGGATGAGCTGGAGTGGGTTCGTACCAGCCCCAAGGGACGCCAGGCGAAGCAGAAGGCTCGCCTGGAACGCTACGAAGAAATGGCGATCGAAGCCGAGCGCACTCGCAAACTCGACTTTGAAGAGATTCAGATTCCGCCGGGCCCGCGTCTGGGTTCGACGGTCATTGAGGCCACAGACCTGAAGAAGGGCTTCGGGGACCGCGTCCTCATCGACGGGCTCTCCTTCTCCTTGCCGCCCAACGGCATTGTCGGCGTCATTGGTCCGAACGGTGTTGGTAAGACAACTCTGTTCAAGACCATTGTTGGTCTCGAGCCACTGGATGACGGCGACCTGAAGATCGGTGAGACCGTCAAGATCTCCTACGTCGACCAGAACCGTGCCGGCATTGATCCCGATAAGCCGCTCTGGGAGGTTGTCTCCGATGGGCTTGACTTCATCAAGGTCGGCAACGTCGAAATGCCCTCTCGCGCCTATATATCTGCCTTTGGTTTCAAGGGTGCGGATCAGCAGAAGCCTGCCGGGGTTCTCTCAGGTGGTGAGCGCAACCGCCTCAACTTGGCACTGACCCTCAAGCAGGGTGGAAACCTCCTCCTGCTTGATGAGCCCACTAACGACCTCGATGTTGAAACCCTTGGTTCGCTTGAGAGTGCGCTCGAACAGTTCCCGGGTTGCGCTGTGGTTGTCACTCACGACCGCTGGTTCCTTGACCGCGTAGCCACCCACATCCTCGCCTGGGAGGGTACGGAAGAGCAGCCCGACAAGTGGTACTGGTTCGAAGGTAACTTCGAGTCCTATGAGAAGAACAAGGTCGAGCGACTGGGCGCAGAGGCAGCAAGGCCCAAGTCGGTCACCTACCGCAAGCTCACCCGCGACTAAGCGCCTGATTAGCAAGCGATAGATAGCAAGAGCCGGGGCCACCTTTTGGAGGTGGTCCCGGCTCTTCTCTGTAACTGAGGGGGTTCGTGCCTAGGAGGAGAAGCCCCAGCGGGAGTTTGCGATCGCTTCTGGATCCGCCACCCGCATCATGCCCTCTTGGGAAGCGGTGGCAATCACCTTTCCCTCAGAGGAGTAGACGGTGGTGTGCGTCTTTCCGCGGCCCCCTCCGACTGCATCTGCGTGGCCCGAGAAGAGCAGCCAGTCGTTGATATCAACGTCGGCGTGGAACCACATGGCGTGGTCAAGGGAGGCGAGGGAGAGACCCGGGGTCATCCATGAGAGTCCCGTGGTTCTCAGGGCCGGTTCGAGCATGACCTGGTCAATGACGTATGCCAGCAGGGCACGGTGGGCAATCTGCGGGGTGTTCTCGGGGACCTCGGAACGAATCTTCATCCACAGCTGCTGGTCTGCACTGCGTGAGGGCTCCGGACCCGTGTAGAGGGACTGCTGGACATGTCGCACATCGAAAGCCGCAGTCTTACCCAGGAACTTAGCCACCGGGTGCTCCATGGTTCGGAACAGTTCAAGGGCGCTGTTGAGATCCTCGGGCCGGGGTACATCGGGGACTTCTGCCGTGAAGCACAGACCCGCTTCAGCACCCTGGAATGAAGCGATCATAGAGAAGATTTCGCGATCATCCTGGCTTGCCACGACCCTACGATTCGAGAAGGAACGTCCGTCCCGAAGCCGCGCCACCGAAAGCTCGAAGGGAGCCGAAGGCTCACCTCCGCGCAGGAAGTAGCAGTGTAGGGAGTGGGGCAGTCTCTCGGGGTCCTCGATGGTTGCTGCGGCAGCCAGCAGGGACTGGGCAATCACCTGCCCGCCATAGACCCGCCGAACCTGGGGGAGCGAATGGGCTTCGAACGTGTCACCAATCATGGGGGTGAGATTGAGGATCCGCAGCACGGAAGCCACGGGTTCTGAGGAAATCAGTGGAACGTTAATCGGCGATGTCATAGGTCTATTGTCCACCGCCCTCGCGTCAATCCAAACCGTGGTGCAGGTGACCTCAAGATTCGGGATGCTGCTGGTCCCAACCCGGTATCATCGTATGTAATAACAACTTTTCGGACTAGAGGGTTTCGATGTACGTCAACGGAGACATTGACCACGAGTTGGTCAAACGGCTTGCTGATCTGAACGGTGTCGCAACGTTCTTTTGGACCTGGGCTGGGCAGCAGCAACAGGTGGAGACCCTGAACCTGCTCCGAGTTTTGAAGGCACTCGGGGTAGATGTCTCTCCACAGTCTACAAACGAAGAAATTCAGGCGGCCATCCTCGCAACCGAGGATGCGCCGTGGCTGGATACGCTCCCTGCCTGCACCGTTGTGCGTCAAGGAAACTGGGGAGAGTTACCCATCCACGTTCGCCACGGTGATCCGGTGCACGTCTGGTATCGCCTCGAGGATGGAACCACCGGGGATCTGCGTCAACTCGATCGCCTGGTGGCCCCTCGTGAAGTTAACGGAGAGTGGCGAGGTCGAGCAACGTTTGAGGTCCCCGGGACCTTCCCGCTCGGTTACCACACCATATTCGTCGAGGTTCATGGTCGGGATGCCGTTTCCGCCCCGCTGATCGTGGTTCCGAAGCGAATCGACCCGTCCGTGCTGCGTGGAAACCGTCGGTTCCGGGGAGTCAATGCCCAGGCCTACTCGGTGCAATCCCGGCCGTCCGGGGGTGGGGGGGACGCCGCCGACCTTGCTGACCTGCTGGCCATCACGGCCAAAGAGGGAGCCGAGTTCCTGCTGGTGAACCCCATGCACGCGGCTGAGCCGGTGGCCCCGATCGAAAACTCGCCCTACCTGCCCGTGACGCGCCAGTGGCTCAATGTCTCTTACATTCGTCCCGAACTGGTGCCTGAGTACGCCCTCCTTCCAGATGGCGAGCGGGACACCATCGAAGAGATTCGCGGCACGGCGATGGTCGAGGACGACGACTTCCTGCTTGACCGCGATCGCACCTGGGCAGCTAAAGAGAAGGCGCTGCGGATGGTCTACCGGGCTCCTCGCTCTGTCCACCGCGAAGCCCAGTTCCAGAACTTCTGCCTCGAAGGGAAAGAGGGACTAGAGAAGTATGCGCTGTGGTGTGCATTGGTGAACAGCGCTGGCACCATTGAGCTTCCGGACGAGTACGCAACGCCAAATGAACCTGCCGTGGCAGAGTTTGCCGAGCAGCATAGGGATGAGATTTCCTTCTTCAAGTGGCTCCAGTGGGTTGCGCTTGAACAGCTTTCCTCGAGCAACCGGATCGCCAAGAATCTGGGAATGCCGATCGGTGTCATGGCGGACCTGGCGGTGGGAATCCACCCGGCAGGTTCAGATGTTTGGGCGGATCGGGGCGACTTCGCTCCGGGGATGTACGTCGGCGCACCGCCGGATATGTACAGCCAGCAGGGGCAGAGTTGGAGCCAACCTCCCTACAACCCCCGCCGTTTGGCTGAGCTAGGTTATGAACCCCTGCGCAAGGTCATCGCAAGCACTCTCAAGCTAGCTGGCGCCCTGCGTATCGACCACATTCTTGGCCTGTTCCGGCTCTGGTGGCTACCTGAAGATGGTTCGCCAGCCGACGGCACCTACGTCTACTACGACCACGAGGCCATGATTGGGGTCCTCCTTCTTGAGGCACACCGCGCCGATGCAGTCATCATCGGTGAAGACCTGGGAACAGTTGAGCCCTGGGTTCGTGAGTACCTCGGAACCCGCGGTATCTTCGGGACATCGGTGCTCTGGTTTGAGAAGGAAGGCTCGGGTTGGCCCCTGCACGCAGAGCACTACCGGCGCGACATCCTTGGGACCGTCAACACCCACGACCTGCCACCAACCCAGGGCTACATTGAGGGCATCCAAACCACGCTCCGAAACGAACTGGGGCTGCTGGTTGAGGACGTCGCCGAGGTTCGTGAGCAGGATACGGAGGAGCAGGAGCAAATGGCTGTCCGCCTCCGTGAGTATGGTTTCATTTCAGAGGGCGCCGACGATGCAGAATTCATGGACGGTCTGCACCGCTACATCTGCCGTACTCCGGCTCGACTGGTGGCAGCGGCTCTTGTCGATGCTGTGGGGGAGAAGCGACCACAGAACCTCCCGGGGACGAACGAGGAGTACCCCAACTGGTGTGTCCCACTGGCCGATGGGGACGGCAAACGCGTTTGGCTCGATGACCTCGCAGAGAAGAAGGGCAACCGCCTCTTCAAGGTAATGCGCGAATCGCTCGGTCGATAGCCGCTACGAACAAGAAGAACCCCTGTGACTCCACGGAATCACAGGGGTTCTTGCTGTCTTGTTGCTAGGCCCGATCGTTGATCTCATCGGCCAGGGAGTCAGCGATTGGGCCGACAACAACCTGGACGGTGTCCCCAACCTGGACTACGCCAAAGGCTCCGGCGTTCTTGAGAGCCGCCTCATCAACCAGGGCGGAGTCAACGACCTCAACCCGCAGACGCGTGATGCAGGGCTCAATCGTCTCAATGTTCTCGATTCCACCAAGTCCAGTAACAATGTCTTGTGCCTGAGACATTTCATCCTCTTTCACTGAAGTTGCAGCGCCAAACTTACCTGAGTTGCAGCTCTCTGGTCGCCGTGATTTTCAAAGTACCACGGGGTCGAGCGGGTGGCTTTAAAAGGTGAGCAGGTCCTCGCAAAATGGAGGACCTGCTCAGTTCAGATTCGGAACAGCTAGTACTTAGGCGTCAGCCTTCTGAGCCTTCAGCATTCGCTGTGCATCATCGCGACCCTCTGCGATCAGACGACGTAGGGAATCAGGGCGTTCTTCGTGGTAGTCGAGCCACTCTTGAGCCCGTGTTACCACGTCCACCTCTGGCAGGTAGCCGACGACGGGAAGGGGTTCAAGATGCTGAACGATTCCTGATGCGATGTGGAAGGTGTGGGCCTCCCAGGCCAGAGCAATCTGGTCGTAGAACTTCTCGACGTACGACACGTAGGCCTCAGGCTTGGTGTTTACGTGAGCCCAGAAGCCGGCGACCATGGACCAGCGTGTGTCGTTGGGGATCGAGACATCATGCATGACTGCTTCATACGTCTCAGCCCGTACCTCATCTGAGTCGATGGTTGCAAGCGCACGTACCGCGGTTTGCTCACCGGTCAGGGTGTTGTCTTCAGCTCGCAGAGCCGCCACTGCTTCCTTCCCGGCCAGGCCTCCGCGGACCAGAGCAAACAGGATGGCCCAGCGCAGGTCTTCGCTCATGACCAGTCCTTCCTGGACCTTCTCACCCCGGTAGAGGTGATCCAGGTACTCAAACTGAGCGCGCGTGACTGCCCGGCGGCATGCTGCCATCACAAACATTTCCTGCTTGTCTGAGCCAGGTTCAGCGATCTTCGACAGTTCGATGAGCCCGTCTGCAACGGCAGCCATCTGGGCCGACCGGTGCGCCGGAGCGACATACGAGGTCACAGCGGTATCAATCTGGCGAAGCAGAGCGGTCAGAGAGGCCACGGAAGTCTCAATCCTGGCTGCGCCGAGAGACAAGTTCAGGAATCTCGAGGCGGGGAACTCTCCATCACGGGTCATATCCCAGGCGGCGGCAAGAATGACGCGGCGTGCCAGGGGATCAGAGAACTTGGTGATGTTTGCGATTGCAAATGCCAGCGACTCCTCATCCATGCGGATCTTCGCATAGGCGAGGTCGCCGTCGTTGACCAGGATGAAGGCGGGACGCTTGGTGCCGCTTGCCGAGTTGATGACGGTGCGAGCTCCATCGACGTCCAGCTCTTCAGTGAAGACCTTCTCAACTGCGGAGCCGTCCTCATTCAGGTCGTAGCCGGAGACGATGAGCCTGTGGGGGCGCAGCGAAGCCATCGGGGAGACGATCTCTTGGATAACGGCAAGTTCGTCGACCGTACCGTCGGGGTTCACGGTGATTTCGGGTCGCAGGCTGGTTACCCCTGCTTCCTCAACCCAGACCTTGACCCAGTTGTCCATGTCGCGACCCGATGCGGCCTCAAGTTCATCAATGAGGTCGGAGAGGGTGGCGTTCTGGAAGGCATGCTTCGTCAGGTACTGGTGCAGTCCGTTGAAGAAGTTCTCGCGGCCCACGTATGCGACCATCTGGCGCAGTACGGCAGCACCCTTGGCGTAGGTGATTCCATCGAAGTTAACCTCGACATCGGCCAGGTCTCGGATCTCAGCCTTAACCGGGTGGGTCGACGGCTTCTGGTCCTGGGCCAGGCCCCATTCCTTGCGCGTCAGGAAGCCAACCCAGGCATCCGACCAGCGGGTGGCCTCAGCGGTGGCTAGGTGCGCCATGTACTCAGCAAAGGACTCATTCAGCCACAGGTCGTCCCACCACTGCATCGTGACGAGGTCGCCGAACCACATGTGGGCAAGCTCGTGAAGGATCGTGTTGGTGCGTGACTCGAGCTGCCAGTCGGTTGGCTTCGAACGGAAAATGTACTGGTCGCGGAAGGTTACGCAACCGGCGTTCTCCATGGCTCCCGCGTTGTACTCAGGCACGAAGATCTGGTCGTACTTGGTGAAGGGGTAGGGAATACCGTAGGCATTCTCAAAGAACCCAAAGCCCTGCTCGGTGATCTCCATGATGAGGTCAGAGTCGAGGTGCTTCACCAGGGAGGCGCGGCAGTAGACACCGAGATCAATCTCGCGACCATCCGTGGAGCGGATGACACTGGTTGCGCCCTCATACGGCCCGGCCACAATCGCCGTGATGTAGGTGGAGATCCTCTGTGTTGGCGCGAAATCGAAGCGCTTCTTTCCACCGTCGAGAACAGTGGGCTCGGGTGTCGCCGTCACCGAGAAGACGGTGAAGTCCTCCGGGGTGGTCACCGAGAACGTGAAGGAAGACTTCAGATCGGGCTGCTCGAAGGTGGGGTAGACGCGCCTGGCATCGGGAACCTCGAACTGCGTGTAGAGGTAGACCTTGCCGTCCGCCGGATCGACGGAACGGTGCAGACCCTCACCGGTGTGCATGTAGATGAAGTCCGCATCGACCTCGACAACGTTCTTCTCCTTGAGGTTGCGAAGGGGAAGGCGATAGTCGCTGTAGTCGGCGGGATCAATCGACTGTCCGTTGAGGGACGCCGAGTGGATCTTGTCGACTACGAGGTCGAGGAAGGTCTCCGAACCGGGGACGGCGTCGAAGGCAATCTTTGAGGTTGACCGGAAGGTTTTATCACCGGTGGTCAGGTCAAGGGCGACATCGTAGCTCTCAACATGCTTCACAACCGCCGCGCGTTCCTGCGCTTCTGTTCGGGTCAGGTTTAGTCCAGGCATGGTGGCCTTTCTTGTTTTTCTTCTCTATCTGTTCTTGGAAAGGCGCGGGCCTACCAGATCTTGACGCGGTCCTCGGGGGCAATCCACAGCTCATCACCGGGAGTCACTGCGTAGTAGTCAGCAAACTCATCGAAGTTGGCGAGGATACCGTTGCAGCGGAACTCGGAGGGCGAGTGGGGGTCGATGGCAAGCAGCTGAACCGCATAGTCATCGCGGTGCTTGCTGCGCCAGATCCTGGCCCAGGAGGTGAAGAAGCGTTCTGGGCCGGTGAGACCGTCAATCACTTCGTCGTCGTTGGGGGAGGAGATGCCCTTCTCTTCGAGGGCCTTCTGCCAGGCCTTCCAGGCAATGGTCAGTCCACCGAGGTCGCCGATGTTCTCACCGATGGTGAGGGCGCCGTTGACCTTGTTGTCGTCACTCAACTCACGTGGTGAGTAGGCATCGTACTGTGCGATGAGTGCCTTGGTCCGCTTCTCAAACTCTTCACGGTCAAGGTCGGTCCACCAGTCGTTGACCTCTCCCTGAGCGTCAAACTGGCTGCCCTGGTCATCAAAACCATGACCGATCTCGTGACCAATCACGGCTCCGATTCCGGCGTAGTTGACTGCGTCATCTGCCTCTGGGTCAAAGAACGGGGCCTGCAGAATGGCGGCTGGGAAGACGATCTCATTCATCGAGGGGTAGTAGTAGGCGTTGACGGTGTGGGGGGTCATCAGCCATTCGCTTCGGTCCACCGGCTGGCCCAGCTTGCCGAACTCCCAGGCCAGATCGAACTGGGAAGAAGCCATGATGTTTTCAACCAGCGACTTTTTGGGATCGATCTCAAGCCCCTCGTATGAGCGGGGGTTGTCCGGGTAGCCGATCTTGGGCATGAAGGTATCAAGCTTCTCAAGGGCGCGACGACGGGTTTCCTCACCCATCCACTCAAGCCCATTGATCGAGTCGCGATAGGCGTCAAGCAGGTTCTGCACCAGGTGGTTCATCTGCTCTTTGTACTCGGCCGGGAAGTGACGTTCGACGTAGAGGCGTCCCATGTCGAAGCCAACTACCCCCTCAATCAGAGAGAGGGCGCGCTTCCAACGGGGACGCATCTGCTCGATACCCGAGAGAGTACGGCCGTAGAAATCAAAGGCCTCCTCGGCAAACTCATCCGAGAGGTAGGGGGCAAAGCCATCAATGATCCGGCGTGCGAGCCAGAGCTTCAGTGTGTGAAGGTGCGTGTTCTTCCACAGCTCGGAAGCGCCCGCCAGGAAGTCGGGCTGAGAGACATTGAGGTTCTTACCCTCAAAGTCCTGTCCCAGGGCATCCGCCCATTCCTGCCACGCAAATCCGGGGTTCTGTTCGATTACTTCAGCCCAGGTGCGGGGGTTGTTCTGAGGATCGATCTCACGGCTCTTGACGACATCCCAGTGGTGTGCGGCCAGCTCCGTCTCATAGACCATGACTTCGGATGCTGCGTGTGCGGCCTCTTCTTCAGAAACCACGCCTGCAAGTACGAGCTGCTTGGCAATGTGCTCGATGTACTTGGTGCGGTAACCCTCGTACTCGTCCTCCCGGTAGTAGGACTCATCCGGCAGTCCAAGTCCATCCTGTTCAAAGTTGGCAGAGTACTTGGTGGTGTCATTCATGTCAGTCCAAACCCCGACACCGAAGTAGGAGCCGACACCGCTGCGACCGAGGTCGCCCAGGAGCTGAGCCAGATCCGCATGGGTCTGGGCCGATGCCACAGAGTCCAGCAGCGGCTGGATCGGAGTGACGCCCAGTCGGTTCAGTTCCGCCTGGTCCATGAACTGTTCGTAGAGCACCCCGATCCTCTGTGCTTCATGGCCGGCAATGTCACCGGACGAGGCATCCTTGGCGATCTCATGGCTGCGCTCTTCCGAAAGGTCACGGAGGGCAAGGAAGGATCCATCTGACGCACGATCAGCGGGGATGACGTGATCCCGCAGCCAGGCACCATTGATGTAACCGTAGAAGTCATCCTGGGGGCGGACATCAGTGTCCATCAGCGCAGGATCTAGAACGTGGGCAAGCAACTGCTTCTTCTCTTCAGACATACACGTATGTTAGCGCCGCATGAGAGGGCCCACGTCCCGCTATGCGCTCAGGGGAAAACCCAGACCTAGAATGGTGCGTCTTCAGGGGAGGCGTAGTCCTGGCGTGGGGTCTGAATGGGAATAGACCCGGTATCCGGGTAAGTGTCCCTTTCAGGGTGGTGACCCCCTCCGTATGCCCCGGCATCTTCCGCAAGGTTGCGCCTGGCGGGAACCATCCCGAGGAAGCGAGGGAAACGCAGGACGTACTTTTGTCCCTCTGTCCCGTCGCGGCGCTGGAACGTCTCAACCACCAGCGTGCCCTCTACCGTGACACGGTCCCCCTTATGGAGGACGTCGGCCAGATGCTTGGCTTCGTCATCCCAGAAGGTGGCGCCAACCCACAGGGGTGAGCCAAGGTCAGACCACTGGTTGGTAACTTTGTCGCGTGCGGAAGCCGTTGCATTCAGCCGAAGGTCCAGAACCGCCTTCTGCTGCGGCGTCCAACGCAGAACCGGATCTGCAATAACCCCGGTTGTAAGTGCTCGGAGTGCCATCTTTCCCCCTTGAGTAGTCGGTGACGAGAATCTCTTCTACCCCTCCAGGATAGGGGGAGCATCCGACAAAATGAGGGGGTTCACCAGGTTCTGGGGACAGTCCCAGACCGGGGGAACTGTGGATACTAGGCGTCCGCCAGCGACGGATGGGTGCGGCGGTGGCGCTCTGAATCATTGGCGTAGGCGTAGTAGAGGCCGATGAGGAGGCCGCCCCCGATGAAGTTCCCCACCAGCGCTATTCCGATGTTCCCGAGTGCCAGACCGATATCGATACCGTTTCGTAGACCCTCGACGGTGAAGAGGACGGTGTTGGCAACGGAGTGCTCAAAGCCGAGGAATGCGAAGAGAAGAACAGAAACCACCATGGCGGCCACCCGCACACCATCCGACTGAACAAAGCCGTTGTAGATCAACAGCATCGCAATGTTGATCATGAAGTTACAGAGAATGGCGCGGAAGAACAGATCGGCCATTCCCGAAGCTCCGCCGGACACAAAAGCCAGCTTGTGGTCCACAGAAGCCGTGACTAGTTCGCCCGTGGGTCCGTCGAGGAGCGTGGTGAACCAGACCATGCCTGCGACTGCCAGCCCACCGAGGAAGTTACCCAGGTAGCACAGGGCAAGAACCGCGCCAGCTCGGCCAAATGACATCCGCCGGAAGTAGACCGCAATGGTCGTCACCATCATGTTCGATGTCAGCAGCTCAGACTTCGAGTAGTAGATGAACACCAGGCAGAACCCAAAGGTAACTGCGCCGGCAATCGAACCGACCTTCGCGTAGTTCGTCCCGATGTCCGTGAAGGCGGAAATCACCGAGTAGTTCGCCAGGTAGAAGATCCCAATCAGGACCCCGGCCATCGCTGCACGCATGAGAAACACCCGGGAGAGGTGTTTGGTCATAGACGACTTGGCGTCAGCGGCCTGCAGGACCGTCGAAATGAACTCGGTACCCGGGAATATCTTGCGATTATTGCTCACCATGACCCACATGCTTCCAGATTCGTCGCCAGCCCGTGAGCACCAAGTGTCGAATCAGTGCTGTATTTGAGACAAACGTGAGGGCAATTACGCCGCAGGCGCCCGAGAGGGGGTGTCCGTTCGAAGAACACTGCTCTAATATGAAGGTGCATTGATCCGGCCTTGAACGAACCAGTCACAAAAGTGGTGGTTGAAACGGGGGTATCACCGGGGAGCATTCGGAAGAACGGCGCCTAGTCAGGCGCCAAGTAGAACCGGACGGGTGGCCCGTTACAGCCGAATGAGCGGTGGTTGCCGGTCTGACCCTGGGAAACCAGGAGCC
>CAMFDH010000003.1 GCA_945949035.1 uncultured Actinomyces sp. | reverse complement strand
CAACGTCCTCATTCGTCAGGCAGAGAAAATGGCGCGTGAGCTGGGGCGACGCCCGCTGGCCTGGCAGGAGGCCGCCGGAGCGGATATCGCCGGCGACATAATCTACCAGTTCTGGGACCCGCGCCTCGACCGCGAGGATATGGCCAAGGCGGTTGCCAAGGGAGGCAAGCTGCTGATGTCCCCGGCAGACCGCATTTATCTTGACATGAAATACAACAAGGACACTCCGTACGGCCAGGACTGGTGCGGCCTTGTCGAACTTGAGAAGTCCTACAACTGGGATCCCACCACCCAGGTCGACGGGGTGGGCGAGTCCGACATCATCGGGATTGAGGGGGGCATGTGGACGGAGAAGATCCACACCCTTGACGCCCTCACCTACATGCTGCTGCCGCGCCTATGTGCCGTGGCAGAGATTGGCTGGTCCCCGAAGGAAGAACTCAACTACGAGAGCTACACGGGGCGCCTGGCATCCGAGGGGCCCTGGTGGACCCGACTGGGACTGCACTGGCACCGCTCCCCGGACGTCAACTGGGACTAGGGACAAAGAAAGACGGTCTAGATCAAACACACTGATCTAGACCGTCTTTTTTGGTTTCTAGCGGCGGGTTCCAATCACCTTCCAGGTTGCGGGAAGAAGTGCGCTGGCCGCGAGGGCCTTGAGTGCGTCACCTACCAGGAAGGGCACGACGCCCAGAGCAAGGCCCTCCGACAAGCCCACTCCGAGGGAGATCATCAGCCACGGCACACCGACCGCGTAGATGAGGGCGGAGCCAACGACGGCAGTGGCGAAGGTGGAAAGCACCTTGCGGTCAGCTGCCCGACGGGCCAGGGCCCCGACTGCCACTGCGGCGACCAGGTAGCCGATGACATAGCCGAATGACGCAGAGGCAGCGCCGGAGGAGAAACCTGCAAAGACGGGGGCACCGGCCACTCCGAGAGCCAGGTAGAGGCCCAGAGATAGTCCGCCTCGCAGCGGTCCAAGCGCGGAGCCAACCAGCAGGACGGCAAGGGTGGCCAGGGAGAGCGGAACGGGTGTGAAGCCAAGGGGGATCACAATCTGAGACGCGAGGGCCACTAGAACTGTGCCGCCCATCACAAGTGCGGCATCTTTCACACGGGAGGCTGGAAGAAGATCGGTTAGCACCGGAACGGTTGCTGTACTCAAGGGTGAGCCTTTCGGGTTTTCGTTGCAATAACGCGGAATTCACCGGTGCCTGCGAGAAGCCGTCCACCTGTCATTCCGCCACGAGCGCAGTTCGCCACGCCGAGATTGAGACCTGGATTGCCGCGCTGACAGCGATGACTATACTTCAGAACTTGAAAGAGTTACTACAAATCTTGAAGTATTAGCAGTGCAGTGCCAAACCCCTGAGGAGACGAATGCAGCAGCCAGCCCCGATCATCCAGATTGCTGAGGCGACCTCCACCAACGACCTACTCGGTCAGCTGTGGAGAGAACGGGACCGATCAGGTCTCCCTTCCTTCACCGCCGTGATGGCTGACTTTCAGACCCGGGGCAGGGGCCGGCTGGGGCGCTCGTGGGAGGCACCGGAGAAGAGTTCACTTCTGTTCTCCGTCCTCGTCCCCGTTGCCCCGCACTGGGCCACCTGGGTTCCACTGGCTGGCGGACTGGCTACGGCCCAGGTTCTCCAGGGCCTCCTCGATCACAGCAATGTGGACCTGAAGTGGCCCAATGACGTACTTGTCTCCGGTCGCAAGATCGCCGGAGTCCTGGCAGAACACCTCGGTATCGACATGGATGGAACCGCGTGGATCGCCCTCGGCATCGGCGTCAATCTCAGCCAGACTGAAGAGCAACTTCCCCCGGTCCCCTCGACCTCCCTGACACTCGAGGACGGGGAGGCAATCAGCACCACCTCACTTGCGCACCTGATTCGTCAGCGCCTGGCGCAGCTGCTCAACGACCACAACCTGGCCGCCGAGTACTCCAACCTCTGCCTCTCACTTCGCTCCACCGTCAAGGTCACCCTTCCCACGGGCGCCACCGTCACCGGAAGTGGACTTCTGATCGATGATCAGGGCGCCCTGGTTGTCGAGGACGAGACCGGCCTACTTCACACCATCGAGGCCGGGGACGTTGCCCTGGTCTCCAACCTTCCCCTCACCTCAGGAGCCGCACTGTGACACCACACCCCCTGGGCCGTGTGCTCGTTGCCAACCGGGGCGAGATCGCCCTGCGTATCATCCGCTCGATCCAGGAGCGCGGCGGCACAGCAATAGCCGTCTACGCCGATCAGGACATGGACGCCCAGTTTGTCCGTGGTGCCGATGAGGCCTACGCCCTGCGCGGGACCAGCGCTGCAGAGACCTACCTCAGCGGCGACAAGATCATCGCCATTGCCACCGCAAACGGGGTTGATGCCATTCACCCCGGCTACGGCTTCCTGGCCGAGAACCCGGCCTTTGCGGCTCAGGTCCAAGAGGCTGGAATCAGCTGGATTGGGCCCTCCCCCGAGGTGATCGAACTTCTTGGCGACAAGATTCGCGCCCGCCAGACCGCCCTGCGCGTCGGGGTCGCCCCGGTTCCCGGAACCCAGGAACCCCTGACCGGACGCGGCGAAGTTGAGGCCTTCATCAAGCAGTGGGACTACCCCGTCGTCCTCAAGGCGGCGGACGGTGGCGGCGGTCGTGGCATTCACGTCCTCCACGGCGAGGGCGACCTGGACACCTTCTTCACCGGACGCGACCTCACCTCGGGAAGCGGCGCAGGTTTCTTCATCGAACGTTACGTTCCACGCGCCCGTCACCTCGAAACCCAGAGCGGCCGGGACAGCCACGGCACCTTCACCGTCTATTCCACCCGTGACTGCTCCGTGCAGCGGCGCCACCAAAAACTCATCGAAGAGGCCCCGGCTCCCTTCATCAGCCAGGAGATCGAAGCAGCCCTGATCGCCAACTCCCAGGCTCTGTTTGACGCGGTTGGCTACGTCGGCCTCGGCACCTGTGAGTACCTCTTGACCGAGGACGGTGAGCTCTACTTCCTCGAGGTCAACCCCCGCCTGCAGGTGGAGCACACCGTCACCGAAGAGGTGGCTGGCGTCGACCTGGTTGACGCGCAACTGACCATTGCCGAGGGCGGTCCGATCCCCCTCGGGGGAAAGGTGCGGGGTCACTCAATCGAACTGCGCGTCACCAGTGAGGATCCCGGCAACGACCTCATCCCCACCACCGGCACCCTGTGCCGCGTGGTATGGCCGACGGGGCCCGGCATCCGCATCGACACCGGAATCGGCGAGGGCGACACCGTCTCCTCCGAGTTCGACTCGATGGTCGCCAAGATCATCGTCACCGCCCCCACCCGCGAGCAGGCCATCGCCCGTGCGCTGCGCGTCACCAGGGAAACGGTGCTCGACGGGGTCGCGAACCCGCTTCCCCTCTACGCCCATATCCTCAGCCACCCCCTGTTTGCGCAGGCGCAGGACGGCAACCTGGGGGTGTGGACCAGGTGGCTGGAGTCCGGCGTTCTTGAGGAGTTCGCGGCGATTTTTGAGGCCGAACAGGCGGCCCTCAGTCCCGCGTCCTCTTCAGGGTCGGCCCCTGCGCCAGAACGCACCCGGGTCATCATCGAACTGGATGGGAAGCGCGCCGAACTAACGCTGCCCGCCCACCTCTTCGCCGGCGCGGCAGCTGCGACAGCTTCTCGCAAACCCGCCCAGCCCCTGCGCTCCTCCCGTGAGCAGAGCCGCAGGTCCGGGACCGCCGCCCCGGTCAATGCCGACGCGGTGATCGCCCCCTCGCAGGCCATTGTGGTCCGAGTTCCGGTTGAGGTCGGAGCCGAAGTTGAAGAAGGCGACATCCTGCTGGTTCTGGAGTCCATGAAGATGGAGTCCTACATCCGCTCCCCCCGGGCCGGACGCATCGAATCCATCGGCGTCGAGGTCGGAGCCAATGTGGCACCCGGAGCCGTCCTCGCCACCCTGACCCCAGAACCTGTCACTGTTGAAGGCGGCCAGTCATGAACCCCAAGCCCTCCCCCAGAACCACGGCCACCGAGGCCCGCAATGCGGCCCGAGTTGGTCTGAGTCGAGCCCGCGCGGGAATCGAAGCAGCCAAGGCGGGCTTCAACGCAGCCCTGGCCGAACTGACCGGCACCCCGCAGGGCGCGCAGGACAGTACGCCGAGTGTCCGGGACTCCCACACCACGGAAGTCACCAGACTGACCGAGCTCGGTGAGAAACGCGCCGCGGCCCGCCAGCACAAGAACGACAAGATGACCGCCCGGGAGCGCATCACCATGCTGCTGGATCCCGACACCTTCGTCGAGATCGGTCAGTTCATGGGCGGTTCCATGAAGAATGGCTTCACCGGAGCCGCGGTCATCACCGGTCACGGAGAGATCAACGGGCGTCGCGTCGCCGTCTACGCCCAGGACTTCTCCGTCCGCGGGGGAACCCTGGGCCGGGTTGAGGGTCAGAAGATCATCAACCTGATGGACATCGCCATGCAGATGCGCATCCCCATCATCGGCATGCTCGACTCGGGAGGGGCCCGGATCCAGGAGGGCGTCGTCGCCCTCACCCAGTATGGGCGCATCTTCCGCAAGTCGTGCAAGGCATCGGGATCGGTCCCCCAGATCTCACTGATCCTGGGCCCCTGCGCAGGTGGCGCTGTCTACAGCCCCGCCCTCACCGACTTCGTCATCATGACCCGCGAACAGAGCCACATGTTCGTCACGGGTCCCGAGGTCGTCAGAGCTGTCACCGGCGAGCAGGTTTCCTTTGAGGAACTAGGCGGCGGAGAGGTCCACAACAACCAGTCCGGTGTCGCCCACTACCTCGCCGACGATGAGGAGGACGCCCTCGAGTACGCGCGCTCGCTGCTCACCTACCTGCCGTCCTCCTTCGAAGAGCCAGCCCCCTCCTACGACTACGTCCCGGACCTTGACGAGGCCGCCCTCGCCGAGGAACTCGGGGAACTGGTTCCCGAGTCCACCCGCACCCCCTACGACGTCAAAGCGGTCGTGGCGAACCTTGTCGACCACGGTGAGTTCGTCGAGGTCCAGGCGGGATACGCCCGCAACATTGTCATTGGCTTCGCCTGCATCTCAGGCCGCTCGGTGGGAATCGTCGCCAACCAGCCCCTGCATGATGCCGGTACCCTCGATGTCGATGCCTCGGAGAAGGCCGCGCGTTTCGTACGCCTCTGCGACGCCTTCAACCTGCCGATCATCACCCTCGTCGACGTGCCGGGCTACCGTCCCGGGACCGAGCAGGAACAGGCCGGCATCATCCGCCGCGGCGCGAAGATGATCTTTGCCTACGCCAACGCCACCACCCCGATGATCACCATCGTCCTGCGCAAGGCCTACGGGGGCGCCTACATCGTCATGGGTTCCAAGTCGATCGGAGCCGACATGAACTTTGCCTGGCCGGGCGCGGAGGTCGCCGTCATGGGCGCGGATGGTGCGGTTTCCATCATGAACCGACGCGAACTGACTGCAGCTCGGGACGCCGGTGAGGACGTCGACCGCGTCCGCGCCGCCCTCGTCCAGAAGTACACCGACGAGTCCGTCAACCCCGACCTGTCGGTAGCCGAGGGCGAGTTCGATGCCATCATCACCCCGGTCCAGGCCCGAGAGGCCATCATCGGCTCCCTAGAACTGCTTTCAACCAAGTTCCGCCCTGTCTCAGGCTCGAAACGACACGGAAACGGACCCCTGTGATGCCAACTAGCAAACCCCTTACTACCGGTACCAACCAACTTTCTGGAGAGACCCACATGACCAGCTACAACGCGCCTTTCTACCTCTCGCTTGGTGGCGCCCAGGGTGTGCCCTACGCGCTGACCTTTGCGGGACAGGCAACGCCGTGGCAGGACACCCTTCGCGACACCACCACCCACCGCGACGTTGCCTCCGAGGTCGAGGATCTCATCGCTGCGGGACAGGCCCTGCTCGCCCCGCTGGGCCGTAGCCTCAGCGTCATCGCTGGCGCCCCCCTCACGCTGCCCTCTCTGCTCGAGGCCGATCCGGCCGCGCCCTCTGCCTCCATGCCTGGAATCCTGCTGGCCCAGTACGCCACGCTGCTGGAACTGGCTGCCGAGGGGTTCGATGCTCGCGTTCACGCCCCCGTCGCAGCCGTTGGTCACAGCCAGGGCCTGCTGGGAGCCGCACTCTTTGAGGCCTGGTCTGACGGGGACTACCGCAGGGTCGCTGCGATCTACGCCCTCTCCGAGCTGATGGGGGTGGCGGTCACCGCCGCAGCCCGCTCCACCGGGGCCCGCCGCGTTGGTGAAGACTTCCCGATGCTGGCTGTCATCGGTGCCTCCCCGGCCCAGGTTGAGGACGTTATTGCCGAGGCAGGTCTGGAAGGCTCGGTCACCGTCTCCCTGCGTAATGATGCCGAGCAGCTGGTCCTCTCGGGCCGCCCGGTCGATCTGCTGGCGGTCCAGCGTGCCGCTGAAAAGATCTCGGCACCTGAGAAGGCCCAGATCACCGCCAAGGTTCGCGGTGGCAAGGCTTTCTCTCCCCGCTTCTCCGCCCTCCCCGTCTCAGCTCCCTTCCACTCCCCTCTGCTTCAAGGGGCCCTTGATCAGGTCCGGACCTGGGCCACCTCCGCGGGCATCGACTCCGCGCTGGTAGAAGATCTTGCTCCCGCCGTCCTCACCGAACCGGTCGACTGGGCCGCACTTCTGATTCCCGCAACCGAGGACGTCAAGTGGGTTCTTGATATCGGTCCGGGTGACACCCTGGAGCGCATCAACCGCACCGTTCTTCTTGGCACCGGAATCGGCGTCATCGAAGCCGGGACAGTGGCGGGACGCGACAACTTCCTCACCTCCACAGCCGAGTTCACGGCCCCGGTCAACTGGTCCACCTACCAGCCCCGCATCACCGTTCTGCCTGGTGGTCAGCGCACTGTAGAGACCGCCTTTACCCGTCTCACCGGGCGCTCCCCCATCCTGCTGGCTGGGATGACCCCCACCACCGTCGACCCTGAAATCGTGGCAGCGGCAGCCAACGCCGGCTACTGGGCTGAACTGGCGGGCGGGGGCCAAGTCACCGAACCCGTCTTCGCCGAGAACCTCGCCAAGCTCAAGAAACTGCTGCAGCCGGGACGCGCCGCCCAGTTCAACGCCATGTTCCTTGACCCCTACCTGTGGAACCTGCAGTTCGGGGCGCAGAGCATTGTCACCAAGGCGCGTGCCGCCGGTGCCCCACTTGACGGGGTTGTCATCTCGGCCGGTATTCCGGAACTTGAGGAAGCCACCGAGCTGATCACCTCCCTTCAGGCTGCCGGGTTCCCCTACGTGGCGTTCAAGCCGGGCACCACCGCGCAGATCCGCCAGGTGGTGGCGATTGCCCACGAGGTTCCAGAAGCTGCCGTCATCATTCAGGTCGAGGACGGTCACGCCGGAGGACACCACTCCTGGGAAAACCTCGACGACCTTCTGCTGGCCACCTACGCCGACATTCGCAACACCCCGAACCTGGTGCTTTGCGTCGGAGGTGGCATCGGAACTCCGGAGCGCGCCGCCGACTACATTTCCGGTGACTGGGCACTCGCCCACGGGCGCTCACTGATGCCCGTTGATGGCGTCCTCATCGGCACCGCCGCCATGACGGCTCTGGAGGCCAAGACAACGGCCGAGGTCAAGCAGCTTTTGGTCGACACCCCCGGCATCTCTGTCCTTCCGACCGAGGATGAACTGGGCGGCTGGGTTCCCACCGGCACCACCCGCGGTGGGGTCACCTCGGGACAGTCCCACCTGCGCGCCGATATTCACGAGGTCGACAACTCTGCAGCCGCGTGCGCACGACTGGTCGCTGAGGTCTCCGGTAATGAGGAGGCCGTGGTGGCACGCCGCGACGAGATCATCGCCGCCCTCAACGCCACCTCCAAGCCCTACTTCGGGGACGTCGACAGGATGTCCTACCTGGAGTGGGCGGAGCGTTTCGCCGCACTTTCGGCCTCACCGATCGACGGCTCCTGGAACGACGTCACCTGGATCAACCGCTTCCAGTTGCTACTGCAGCGCATCGAAGGACGCCTCTCCGAGGTCGAGAGCGGCGAGATCCCCACGATTTTCCCCGATCTGGACTCTGTGACAAACACCGAGGCCGCCCTCATCGACCTGGCTGAAACCTACCCGAATGCTGCCACCACCCGCGTCACCCCGACGGATGCAGCCTGGTTTGTTGACCTGTGCCGCAAGTACCCGAAGCCGATGCCGTTCGTTCCCGTCCTCGACTCTGACCTGCTGCGCTGGTGGGGTCAGGACAACCTGTGGCAGTCACAGGATCCCCGCTACACCGCCGACCAGGTTCGGGTCATCCCCGGTCCCGTGGCAGTGGCCGGAATCGACCGGGTTGATGAGCCCATCGGTGACCTTCTGGGTCGTTTCGAGGCCGCAACCGTGGACCGTCTCGGTGCCGCCGGGACTTCCGAAGTCCAACTTTTCGCCCGCCTCGGCGACGCCAAGAGCGCGGAAGAGTTCATCGCCCAGGTCCCCTATGTGAGCTGGAGCGGCAACCTGGTCGACAACCCGGCCCGCGTGGTTCCGGAGGGCATGCTCAGCATCGTCAAGCACGATGACAGCGAGATCTATGACCTGGTGGTCACCCTGGATACGGCCTGGGATGAGGTGGCCGGCGGCGAGAACCTGCACGCCGTGCGCACCCTGACCGTTCCCCTGGCTCTCGGGTCCGCAACCGATGACGGTGGCTACCCGGTGGTCGACCGCGACGCCCTCCCCCAGCACATGTACGCGCTGCTGGCGGCAACCGCGGGCGTGGGCGGAGAGACCATCACCGGTGATCCGATCACGGCACTGCCCACCATGGTTCCCTCGGACGATTCCCTGTTCGGAGAGGCCCACTGGACCTTCACCATCAACCGCGCCCTGGCCGATATGCACCGCGGCGCCACAGGTGAGGGCCTGCCGGCGAAGTACGACCTGGAAACCTGGACCCCCGATGCCCTGCTCGGTCTGTGCTGGCCGGCCATCTACGCGGCGCTCGGCTCCGCCCTCATCGAGAACAACTACCCCGTCATCGAGGGACTGCTCTCTGCCGTCCACCTCGACCACACCGCCCGCCTCTACGTCGACATCGATGAGCTGCTCGGTGAGGACGGAAGCACCCAGCTCACCGTCGTCGCCCGCACCGTCGGCCTCGACGAGTCCTCAGCTGGGCGCGTAGTCACCGTTCAGGAGGCGCTGTTCCACGACGGCCAGGAGGTCGGGTTCTTCCAGGAACGCTTTGCGATCCGCGGTCGAATCGGCTCTGACCAGGTGCCCGCCGATGTCCCGGCTGCGGCCGGTTTGGCCGCCAAGGTGGTCGACACCCCGCGCTCACAGCTTCGTCGTGCCCGCGTTACCGCACCGGCCAACATGACGACCTTCGCCAATGTTTCCGGCGACTTCAACCCGATCCACACCTCGCAGGCAGCGGCCCGTGTCGCAGGTCTGGAGGACGCACTGGTTCACGGCATGTGGCTCTCGGCAGTTGCGCAGAACCTGGTTCAGGCCCGTGAGGGCAACCAGCCGGGCTTCCGCATCAGCGGTTGGACCTACAACATGTACGGTCTGGTCAACCTGAACGACCCGGTCGACATCACCGTCGAGAGGGTGGGGCGCATCCCCGGGGGTGGCCTGCTACTTGAGGTGACCTGCAAGATTGACGGCCAGATCGTCTCCCGCGCCACCGCGGCCACGCTGGCCCCGACAACCGCCTACGTCTACCCGGGCCAGGGCATCCAGCGCCAGGGTATGGCCCTTGATGAAATGGCCACCTCCGATGCTGCCCGAGAGGTGTGGCAGCGCGCCGACCGCCTGACCCGCGACGCCCTCGGCTTCTCCATCCTCACCGTGGTGCGTGACAACCCCACGGAGCTGGTGGTCGGCGGCCAGGTGCTGCGCCACCCTGAGGGCATCCTCAACCTGACCCAGTTCACCCAGGTGGCACTGGCAACGGTGGCTTTCGCCCAGACCGCACGCCTGCGTGAGCAGGGTGCCCTGGTCGACGGGGCCTACTTCGCGGGCCACTCGCTCGGCGAGTACAACGCACTGTCGGCCTACGGTGAGGTTTTCCCGCTGGAAAGCGTCCTCGAGATCGTTTTCCACCGTGGCTCCACCATGCACCACCTGGTTCCGCGTGATGCCAAGGGACGCTCGAACTACCGCATGGGCGCCCTGCGTCCGGGCCAGTTCGGGGTGGGAGACGATGGGGTTGTCGACTACGTCAACTCGGTTGCCGAGCAATCGGGTGAGTTCCTGCAGATCGTCAACTTCAACCTGGCCGGCCAGCAGTACGCCGTGGCCGGGTCAATTGCCGGCCTGAAGGCCCTCGACGAGGACGCCTCTGCCCGCGCGGCCGCAGCCGGTGGCAAGGGCCCGTTCATGTACGTTCCCGGAGTTGATGTTCCCTTCCACAGCCGGGTGCTACGCGACGGGGTTCCTGAGTTCCGCGACAAGCTGGAGGCCCTGATTCCCGGGGAGATTCCCTCGGAACGCCTCATCGGTAAGTACATCCCCAACCTGGTGGCTCGTCCCTTCGAGGTGAGCCGCGAGTTTGCTCAGGCCATTCTTGATGAGGTTCCCTCCGAACCCCTCTCCGCACTGCTGACTCGTGAGGGGGCCTGGGAGGAAGCTGCGCGCGACGAGGACGCCCTCGCCCGCCTGCTGCTGATCGAGCTGCTGTGCTGGCAGTTCGCCTCTCCGGTGCGCTGGATTGAGACCCAGGACCTGCTCTTTACCCCGACCTGCGACAGCGGCCTGGGTGTGGAGCGCCTCATCGAGATCGGCCTTGGCGCCGCCCCGACCCTGGCGGGACTGGGTGAGAAGACCCTGAAGCTGGATGAGTTCAACGGCTCCCCTGCCGCCGCCCTCAACGTTCAGCGTGACGAACAGGTTGTCACCTGTGTCGACGTGAAGTTCGTTGACGAGGACGAGGACGTGGTCGAGGTCGTGGAAGCGACCCAGGCAGCCGAGACCCCGGCCCCCGCGGAAGCCGACTACATCCCCTCGGCGGTTCACGCCCCCGCCCCCCAGGTCATCACCGGAGCTCCCTCAGGAGCAGCCGTGGCGGACCTGCCCTTCACGGCTTCCGATGCCATCCGCGTCGTCATGGCCTACACCAACAAGTTGCGGCCCGCGCAGATCGATGCGGGAGACACAACCGACACACTCACCGCGGGTGTCTCAGCGCGCCGTAACCAGCTGCTGATGGACCTCTCCGCAGAGCTCGGACTGCCCTCTATTGACGGCGCGGCCGATGCCAGTGTTGGGGAGCTGGCGATTTCGGTCGACAAGCTGGCCCACCACTACCGCGCCTTTGGGCCGGTGCTGACCGAGGCTATTCGCGACCGCCTGCGGAAGGTTCTGGGAGCTGCCGGTGTGAAGCCGACCTTCGTTGCCGACCGGGTGCGTGAAGTCTGGCAGCTCGGTGATGGCTGGGCTAATGCCACCACCGCCCAGGTCCTGCTGGGTTCCCGCGAGGGCGACTCCGCCCGAGGCGGCGCCCTGGCCACCCTGCCCACCTCCACCTCTTCCAAGGCAGAGGCCGAGGCCCTGGTGGATGCGGCTGTCACCCAGGTTGCTACCGCCCACGGCACCTCGGTTTCCCTACCCTCAGCGGGTGGGGCTGCCGGTGGCGGAGGCGTGGTGGACTCCGCTGCCCTCGACGCTTACGCCGACTCTGTGACCGGACCGGCAGGTGCACTGGCCCAAACTGCCACCCACCTGCTCGAGGTGCTGGGCCTGCAGGGTCCCGACCTGCTTCCCGCAGGTATCCCGGTCGAGGACGAGGATCGTGTCCGCGAGGCCCTGGCAGCCAGGACCGTTGAGGCCGAACTGGGTTCACGTTGGGTCGAGATGGTTCAGCCCAGGTTCAACCCGGCCCGCGCCGTCCTCCTCGATGACCGCTGGGCCAGTGCCCGCGAGGATCTGGCCCGAGTCTGGACTGCTGAGCTGAGCGAGCTTCCCGCGGCGATTACCTTCGCCGGAACCGGGTCGGCAGTGGCGGAACACGCCACCTGGTGGGCTGAGAAGGCCCACGCCGAGGGTCGAGAAGAACTTGCTGCCTACTACCTTGAGGCCGCGCAGCTTGCGACCCAGACCCCGGAGCTTCCCTTCGCCGGTCAGGTCGCGGTGGTCACCGGGGTAACCCCGGCTTCCATTGCCGGTGCGGTCACCGCGCGCCTCCTGCAGGGTGGTGCAACCGTAATCGCCACCTCCTCCAAGGTTGATGCGGCTCGCCTCGCCTTTGCCAAGGAGCTCTACCGAAAGAACGCCGCTGCGGGGGCTGCCCTGTGGCTGGTTCCAGCCAACCTCGCGTCCTACCGCGATGTTGACGCCCTCGTAGAGTGGATCGGCACCGAGGAAACCAAGGTCGTTGGCGCCACCAAGGAGGTCGTCAAGCCCGCCCTGGTTCCCGACCTCTTCTTCCCCTTCGCGGCTCCCCCAGTCATGGGCTCAATGGCCGATGCCGGAGAAACCTCTGAGGCTCAAGCACGACTGCTGCTGTGGAGCGTGGAGCGGGCGATCAGCGGCCTAGCCGATCTCGCCAACAAGAGTGCCAACCCGGCTCGGGTGCACGTCGTTCTGCCGGGTTCACCCAACCGCGGCATGTTCGGTGGGGACGGAGCCTACGGTGAAACCAAGGCTGCCTTCGATGCCATCACCAACCGCTGGTTCGTGGAACCGGTCTGGGCCGGCGGCACCACCCTCGCCCACCCGAAGATCGGTTGGGTTCAGGGCACCGGCCTCATGGGTGGAAACGACGCCCTGGCCCCCGCTGCCCGCGAAGCCGGGATCCGCACCTACACCACAGAGGAGATGGCTGATGAGCTGATCGACCTCTGCACCGCGGAGGCCCGTGCCACCGCAGCGCTCGCCCCCCTCGATGTTGACCTGACCGGTGGTCTGGGAGCCGGTGTCGACTTCAAGGCCCTGCAGGCCGCAGCTCTGGCTGATGCCGAAGCCGCCGCCGCAGCCGAAGTTGTGGCAGAGGCCGAGGGTCTGCTGATCCCCGCTCTGCCCTCTCCGGCCCGTCCCACCCTGGCCTCGTACGACCCGGCTGAATGGGCCGGGGTTGACGCGAGGCTTGAGGACATGGTTGTGGTGGTTGGCCTCGGTGAGGTCGGACCCTGGGGTTCAGCCCGCACCCGCTGGCAGGCAGAGATCGGTATCGAGTCTGACGGCGAGGTCGAACTGACCCCCGCCGGCGTCCTCGAACTGGCCTGGATGATGGGTCTGGTGACCTGGCAGGATTCCCCCGCTTCCGGTTGGTATGACGAGAGCGGCACCCTGGTGGAGCCGGGCGACATCTTCGATCGCTACCGTGACGAGGTCGTGGCCCGCTCGGGCGTGCGCTCCTTCATCACCGACGCCGGGATTGTCGACCTTGGTTCACAGGAGGATGCGGCGGTGTTCCTCAACACCGATGTCACCTTCACGGTTCCGGATCAGGAGACCGCCCGGTCCTACGTGATTGAGGACGAGCGCCTCACCCGGATCCGTCCCCTCGAAGACGGCGAGTGGGAGGTGACGCGACTGGCCGGAGCCGAGGCTCGACTACCGCGTCGCGCCACCCTGTCCCGCACTGTCGGCGGCCAGTTCCCCACCGGTTACGACGCCTCCAAGTGGGGACTGTCCCCAGCGCTTCTCGAGGGAATGGACCGCATTGCGGCCTGGAACCTGGTCAGTGCCGTGGATGCCTTCCTCACCGCGGGCTTCTCTCCCGCAGAGCTGCTGCAGGCCGTTCACCCGGCCGATGTGGCCTCGACTCAGGGCACCGGTTTCGGTGGCATGACTTCGATGCGCAAGCTGTTTGTCGACCGCTTCCTCGGTGAGGAGTACCCGCAGGATGTCCTGCAGGAAACCCTGCCGAACGTGGTGGCGGCACACACCATGCAGAACTTCATCGGTGGTTACGGACCCATGGTCCAGCCGGTGTCCGCCTGCGCCACCGCCGCGGTTTCGGTCGAGGACGCCCTCGACAAGATCCACACCGGCAAGGCCAAGTTCGTCGTGGCGGGAGCAACCGATGACCTCTCGGTCGAGTCGCTGGTCGGCTTCGGTTCGATGAACGCCACAGCCAACTCCAAGGAGATGGCGGCCAAGGGCATCGAGGAACGCTTCTACAGCCGGGCCAATGACCGCCGTCGCGGCGGCTTCATTGAGTCGCAGGGCGGAGGCACCATTCTTCTCGCCCGCGGTGACCTGGCTGCGGAACTCGGGCTGCCGGTCCTCTCCGTGGTGGCCTACGCCCAGTCCTTCTCGGACGGTATCCACACCTCGATCCCGGCTCCGGGACTGGGGGCACTGGCTGCCGCCCGTGGCGGAACCGACTCTCGCCTGGCGAAAGCCCTGGACCGACTCGGCCTCACCGCCGATGACGTGGCGTTCCTCTCGAAGCACGACACCTCCACCAACGCCAATGATCCCAACGAATCCGACCTGCACACCCGGGTCGCTCGGGCCCTGGGGCGTACCCCCGGCAACCCGATGTTCGTTGTCTCGCAGAAATCGGTGACCGGTCACGCCAAGGGTGGGGCCTGCGTCTTCCAGATCTCTGGCGTCGGCCAGGTGTTCCGCGACGGGGTCCTTCCCGCCAACAAGTCCCTCGACTGTGTCGATGAGGCGCTGGCAGACAACCCCTGGCTGGTGTGGCTCAAGCAGCCCCTCCAGATCGCGGCGCTCGGAACCGTCAAGGCCGCGCTGGTCACCTCGCTCGGGTTCGGCCACGTCTCCTCCCTGCTGGCCCTGGCTCACCCCGGCGCCTTTGAGGCCGCCGTGGCTGGCAACCTCGGCGAGGAGGCTCGGGAAGCCTGGCGCAACCGGGCCCTCGCCCGCCTGGAGGACGGAGCCCACGACCTCGAGGCCGGCATGCTGGGTCGCGGCGACCTCTTCACCGCCGCCCCCGACCGCCGCCTGCCCGCCGAGGGCGGACGGGTAGCCAAGGAAGCTGAAGCCGCCATGCTGCTGGATCCGCAGGCACGCCTCGGCGCCGACGGACGCTACGCCAGGGCCTAACCCGTGACCCCACAGCCAAGCACCCCCGCAGTCCCGGTGATCCCGGGGGTGCTTGGCGTGGGCACAGACCTGGTCCACGTCCCCACCTTCACGGCTCAACTCGAGCTGCCCGGCTCTCGGTTCTCCCAGCCGGGTGCCGTGTTCACCTCCCGGGAGCTACGCCGTGCCACAGCCCGGGCCCACGAAAAGGGAGACTCCCTGTCCCAGCACCTCGCGGCGCTGTGGGCAGTCAAGGAAGCGGCGCTCAAGGCGTGGGTGGGCGCCCTCGAACAACTCTCACTGCCACTTCCCCTGGCCGGACAGGAAATCAACTGGGCGGAGTTCAGTGTCACCCACTCCCCCTCGGGAGCGCCTGGGCTGAGACTCCTCGGCGCAACCGAGGCGGCCTTCACCCGTGACTTCACCGCGGGGGCCACCTGGTTGATAAGCGCCTCCCACGACGGGGATTACGCCTCCGCGCTGGCGGTTCTTACCGCACCGTCCTCGCCACCGCTGAAATCAGACTGACGTACTCTTCGCCGGTCGCCCTCGTCATCCCTATTTCGCAGGTGCGGTTGCTGGAGACGTGCAGCGTAGTGTCACCGTGGCTGTGTTCCACCACTTCGGCGGACTCCGGCCCGGTCGCTGATTCGGTCAGTTCAGGCAAGAGCATGCCGCGGTCACCAGCAAATGCACAGCAACCCCAGTTGTCGGGGATTCGCACCTCTTCACCCAGGACGCCCGCCACCTCTTCTACCGCAGCGGTCGAACCGAGGTGGGTGGTTGAGCAGGTGGGGTGCAGAATGACGTTGTCCCAGGGGTACTCGCCAACTTCACCTTCCAGGCGCGGCAGAATGACGTCGCGCAGGAACACCGGTGAGTCAATCACGGTGAGGCCGGCGTCGCGCAGCATCTTCACCAGCCCCTCGGTGCACGAGGAGTTGTCGCAGACAATGGGCACTCGTCCGCCGCCCGTGGAGCGACGCATCGAGGCGATGACCCTCTCCCGCATGATCTCGTAGCCGTCCGCGATGCCCTTGGAAGACCAGGGGGTTCCGCAGCACAGCGAATCAATGTCTGAAGGGATCAGCAGTCGTACCCCGGCCTTACGGCACAGCTCCTGGAAATCCGCCTGGGTGTTGCCACCCTTAGCCGTCCCCTCCCCACCGGGAAGCGGGGCCGGGGCAAACATGGTGTTGAGGCAGGAGGGAAGGTAGACCGCCTCTGGAACGGCAGCGCCACTTCCGCCACGCAGGTAGTCCAGGGCCACCTTCTTCCGCGAGGTTCCCCCACCCGGCAGGTCAGGCGTCCACAGCGGCATCTGGTTCTCGCCGAGGACGGAGCGCATCACCCGGGTCGTTCCTTCAACCAGTCCAGCGGGCAGCACCTTGGCGACATTGAGGGCGAGGGCGGCGCCCTGCGTGACCAGGGACCACTGCTGAGCCGCCAGGGTCCAGATGCCGCGGGCCGCAAGCGGTGCCCGTTCCTTACGTTCCTGGCGCACCAGGTCGCCGGTGTTGATCCCCAGGGGGCAGGCCGTCAGGCACATTCCGTCAACGGCGCAGGTGTCCACTCCGGCGTACTGGAAGGCACTGTCAAGCAGGTCAGCCATCTCGTGATTGCCACGCATCGTTGCCATGGCGATTTCTCGTTCGGCCACGATTCTGGTCCTCGGGGTCAGCGTCAGCCGCTGGCTGGGGCAGGAGGGTTCGCAGTAGCCGCACTCAACGCAGCGGTCCACCAGCGGGTCGACACCGGGGGTGGTCTTGACGTCCCTCAGGTGGATCTCGGGGTCGTCGGTGATGATGACGCCGGGGTTGAGGATGTTGCGCGGGTCGGCTGCGCGCTTGACATCAACCATGACTCCGTAGAGTTCGGCCCCGTACTGGCGCTCCACGAAGGGGGACATGGCGCGACCGGTGCCGTGTTCGGCCTTGAGTGTGCCTCCCGCTTCAAGAACCATTTCGACCATGGCTTCGGTGAAGTCGCGCAGGCGCTGGCACCCCTCGGCCTCATCAAAGTTGTCGGTGAGCATGAAGTGCAGGTTGCCGTCCTTGGCGTGACCGAAGATGACCGCGTCGTTGTAGCCGAACTGGGCCAGCAGCTTCGAGAGGGTACTGACGGTGGCGGCCAGGTTGTCGACGGGGACCGCGATGTCTTCAAGGAGGGCGGTGACCCCTGGTTCGCGGGCGCCAGCCACGGTGGTGTAGAGACCCTTGCGTACCGTCCACATTCCCGCCCGGATCGCCGGGTCGGAGGTGAAGGAGGACTCCAGGTTCAGTTCTGCTGCGATCTGCTCAGCCTTGGCGATCTGTTCGCGCAGTTCGTCCTCGTCATCCGCCTGGTATTCGATGAGGAGGGCGGCGTGATCGACCACGTCGATGGCGGAGACGACCTCGGGAACCCCGGTGAAAGACTGCGCGACGGTGAGGGAACGGGAGTCCATCAGCTCGAGGGCGGAGGCGCCGGTCGCGACCAGCTGGGGAATCGCGGCGCAGGCCCGTTCCACGTCGGGGAAGACCCACAGACCGGTGGCGATCTTCTCACGCACGGGCAGCGTCTTGAAGATGGCTTCGGAGATGAACCCCAGAGTCCCCTCGCTGCCGATGAGGAGGTGGGCGAAGATCTGCACCGGCTGCTCAAAGTCGAGGAATGAGTTGAGGCCGTAGCCCATGGTGTTCTTCATGGAGAACTGGCGGCGAATCTCTTTGACGAGGTCGGGGCGGCCGCGCAGGAAGTGACGCAGCTTGGTCAGGGTGATGTACAGGTGTGGTTCGGCCTCGGCAAACACCTGATCGGCCTCCGGGTCGGCGGTGTTGATGATGGTGCCGGAGGGTAGGACAAACTCGAGGGAGTCGAGCATGCGGTAGGAGTTGTACTCGGTTCCACAGGACATCCCCGAGGCGTTGTTGGCGAGGACGCCGCCGACGGTGGCCGCAATCTCGCTGGCCGGGTCCGGGCCCATTTGGCGCCGGTGGCGCTTCAGGACCGTGTTGAGGTGGCGGATGGTGACGCCGGGTTGGCTCCAGATCCGCTCCCCACCGTCGAGGGGGACAGTGGCCTTGAATGAGGTGCGGGTGTCGACGAGGACGCTGTCGGTTTGGCCCTGGCCGTTGAGGCTTGTGCCCCCGGCGCGGAAGGTGATGTGCGAGCCTTCGGCGGTCACCTCTTGGAACAGTTCCGCCATCTCTGCGGCGCTTCCGACCTGGCAGACCCGGTCCGGGTACTTGAGGAAGTGGGAGGCGTCGTGGGCCATGGTGCGGCGGTAGAGTTCCTCGACTGCAGCTGCGGCCCTACCTGTGAGCCCGGGGGTGATTCCCTGCTCGGGAGCTGCTTCTGCCTTGAGCACCTGCGTCCTCGTCATCACTGTCTGGGACATGTCGGCAACCTTCCTTGGCGTAAACGACCTCTTCTATGTTACTTCACAACACAGATTGCTTGGTTTAGGTAGAAAACTTACCAAGCGTGATCTGGGCGACTTTGGCCTACTTGTGAGGAATTCTAGCCGCTGGCAAGTTCGGTGAATAAAGGCACTAGAGCGCCTCGTATTTGGGCATCTAGGATGCATATCATGCTTGGAAAACTACTGGCTAAGTACCTTCGGCCGTACAGGTGGTACTTCATCGGGGTCGTCGTCTTTCAGATGGCCTCGGTAATTGCCAACCTGTACCTGCCCACCCTCAACGCCCAGATCATCGACCAGGGCGTGGCCCGGGGCGATATCGGCCTGATCTGGATGCGGGGCGGCTGGATGCTTGCCATCTCGTTTATTCAGATTACCGCCTCGATCATCTCCCTGGTGCTGGCGGCGCGCGCCTCCATGGCCATGGGACGCGACCTGCGCAACGCGGTTTACGCCAAGGTCTCCAGCTTCTCCGAGCGAGAGGTCAACCAGTTCGGCCCGGGTTCACTGATCACCCGCAACACCAATGACATCCAGCAGGTGCAGATGCTGGCCATGATGGGGTCAACCATGCTGGTCATGGCCCCGCTGATGGCTATCGGCGGCATCATCATGGCGCTGCGCCAAGATGTCCAACTCTCGTGGGTGCTGGCCGTTGCCATCCCCGTTCTCATGCTGGTCTCCGGCCTGCTCATGCTGCGCCTGATCCCCCTGTTCCGCGAGTACCAGGAGCGCCTAGATGCCGTTAACCGCGTGCTGCGTGAGCAACTGACCGGCGTGCGCGTCATCCGCGCCTTCGTTCGGGAACGGATCGAGGCCGGTCGCTTCCTGGTCGCCAACACCGACATCATGGTGGTCGGTCGTAACGTCGGCTCCCTGTTTGTCATCCTCTTCCCCGCCGTGATGCTGATTCTGAATGTCACCACCGCGGGTGTGATCTGGTTTGGTGCCTTCCGCATCGATCAGGGCACCATGGAGGTCGGAACGATCATGGCCTTCATGCAGTACATCGCCCAGGTCCTGTTCGGAATCGTCATGGCAACCTTCATGGGCATGATGATCCCCCGCGCCGTCGTCTCGGCAGAGCGCATCAGCGAGGTCCTCAACTCACAGGCCAGCCTTGAGGAGCCCACCGACCCGGTCTTCAAGCAGCCCCACCCCGGCGAGGTCGAGATGAAGGATGTTTCCTTCACCTTCCCCGACGCAGAGGAACCGGTCATCAGCAATATTTCCTTCGCGGCTCCGAGGGGTAAGACCACCGCGATCGTCGGTTCAACCGCAGCGGGCAAAACCACCCTGGTCAACCTCATTCCCCGTCTCTTCGACGTCACCGGAGGCGCCGTCCTCGTCGGCGGAGTCGACGTGCGTCGTCAGGATCTAGAGACCCTGTGGTCTTCGATCGGTTACGTCCCCCAGAAGCCGATTCTTTTCGCGGGAACCGTGGCTTCAAACCTGCGCTTCGGTAAGGCCGACGCCACCGATGAGGAACTGTGGCACGCCCTGCGCGTCGCCCAGGCCGAAGACTTTGTCTCGAAGATGGACGGCCAACTGGAAGCCAAGATCTCCCAGGGTGGCACCAACGTCTCCGGAGGCCAGGCGCAGCGCCTCTCGATTGCCCGCGCCCTGGTGCGCCGCCCACAGGTACTCATTTTTGATGACTCTTTCTCCGCCCTCGACCTCACCACTGACGCCCGCCTGAGGGCCGCCCTGTGGCAGGCCTTCCCGGAGACCACCAAGATCGTTGTTGCCCAGCGCATCTCAACCATCACCGATGCCGAACAGATCCTGGTGCTCGAGGACGGCCAGATTGTAGGCTCCGGCACCCATACCCAACTACTCGAAACAAGCCCCACCTACGTGGAGATTGTTGAGTCCCAGCTTTCGGCGGAGGTGGCCTGATGAGCGACGCAAACCCGACTCCCCTCTCCGAGGAAGAAGTCCTCGAGATTGCCGAGGAGGCCGCCAACAACTCTGACTCCGGCGGCTTCGACATGGGCGTGGCCCGCAAGGCCAAGGATTTCTGGCCCTCGTTCTGGCGCATGATGGGCCTGATGAAGCCCTACTGGGCCCGCATGATCCTCGTGACCATCGTGGGGGCGGCCTCGGTCGTCCTCACCGTCATGGCCCCCCGCATCCTCGGCCAGGGCACCGACGTACTCTTCTCCGGGTACATCTCCAAGCAGATCCCCGAGGGCGTCACCACCGAGCAGGCCGTTGCGGGGCTACGCGCCGCTGGTCAGACCGAGATGGCGGACATGGTCGCCAAGATGAATGTCGTGCCGGGTTCCGGTATCGACTTTGACCGCCTCGGACAGATTCTGCTCATCGTCCTCGCCCTCTACGTCGGTGCGGCCGTGTTCTCCTGGTTGCA
>CAMFDH010000002.1 GCA_945949035.1 uncultured Actinomyces sp. | reverse complement strand
AACGCTTGAGGCCGCTCAGAAAAACCAGGCCCTCGTGACCCCCTCACTGCGCTACAAGGTCATTTATCACGCGCAGCGGATTGCACCTCGGTCGGTGGTTCGCGCCGTTGTCAATCGTCTGCCGCACAGCTAGCAGGGGTCAGGCACCAGCTCTCTCGAGGATCTTCTCTCCGAGTAGGGGCCAGTTCTCTTTATGCCAGGGTCCGAAAGGCTCTGAGCCAAGGAACACCGCGGCCACCTTCCGCTGCGGGTCCACCCAGAGGAATGAGCCGGACATGCCGAAGTGGCCAAAGGTTTTCGGTGAGACACGAGGCGGAGTCCAGTGCGGTTGCTTCAAACCCCTGATCTCAACCCCCAGGCCCCAGGTGTTGTCGCGCATCATGCCGTAACCCGGCAGGATACCGCGCAGCCCCGGCAGAGCCACCTGCTGCATGGCGCTGGCCATCTTGGGGCTGAGGAGCTGTGGCTCCATAAGCTCCTCGGCCAAAATGGTGAGGTCGATGGCCGAGCCAAAGCCCGAGCGTGCCGGAGAACTGGGGACCGTCGTCGACTGCAGTCCGAGTGGCGCCGCCACCTCACGATCAATCCACCTGCTTGTCTTGAGGCCGGTCACGTCACGCATGAACCTACCGAGGACATCAAAACCCTGGTTGGAGTAGATGCGCCGACGTCCCGGAAGATCCCGAAACTCGGTGCCACTTCCCTCTGCTGCCAGTCCGGAAGAGTGGGAGAGCAGGTGGGCGACGGTAAAGGGGATCCCGGGTCGGTCAGGGTCCCGGTCAGGCGCGAACCCCACCACTGTCGACAGGGTGGTCTGCCCGCGTTCAACTGCGCGCAGTGTCGCCAGGGCGGTGATGATCTTCGTAACCGATGCCAGGGGAAAGACCCGGGTGACGTCACCCTGTTCCCAGATCACACCACCGTCAGCAGAGATGGCAGCGATGGAATGATCAAACGGAACAGGGTACGTACTCACCCCTTCACGATAGCCCGAACCAGACGCAGCCGAGCTTGGCTTTCCTCTCAGTTAGCGGGCTCCACCTTCAGCGAAGTGCTGTCGTCAGCCACGGAAACCAGAACGGTCTGCCCGTCCTCAACCTCATTGGCAAGGATGAGGATGGCAAGCCTGTCCCCGATCTCTTTTTGCACCAGGCGACGCAGCGGCCTGGCCCCGTAGGCCGGGTCGTACCCGAAGTCGGTGAGCCAGCGTCGTGCCGCATCGTCAATCTGAAGAGAGATGCGGCGCGAGGCCAGCCTGCGGCTCATGTTCTGCAGCTGCAGGTCGACAATCTGTCCCAGCTCTTCCTTATCGAGAGGCTTGAAGATGACGATCTCATCCAGGCGGTTGAGGAACTCAGGTTTGAAGTTCTGTCGCACGGCGTGCATCACGGCCTCACGCTTGCCCTCGGCTGAAAGCTCCGGGTCAATCAGATAGCCCGAGCCAAGGTTCGAGGTGAGGATGAGGATGGTGTTGCGGAAGTCAACCGTGCGCCCCTGACCGTCCGTCAGGCGACCATCATCGAGGACCTGCAGCAGGATGTTGAAGATCTCGGGGTGGGCCTTCTCGACCTCATCCAGCAGGACAACCGAGTAGGGACGGCGACGCACCGCCTCGGTCAGCTGACCGCCCTCGTCGTAGCCGACGTAGCCGGGAGGGGAACCCACCAGGCGTGAAATCGCGTGCTTCTCCGAGTACTCAGACATGTCGATGCGGATCATGGCGCGTTCGTCGTCAAAGAGGAACTCAGCAAGTGACTTGGCCAGCTCAGTCTTACCGACGCCCGTCGGACCGAGGAAGAGGAATGATCCCGTGGGACGGTTCGGGTCCGAAACCCCGGCGCGAGAGCGACGCACCGCGTCTGCGACGGCCTTGACGGCATCCTTCTGGCCGATGAGGCGGCGCCCCACCCACTCTTCCATCTCAAGCAGCTTCTCAGTCTCTCCCTGGAGAAGGCGACCCGTGGGAATACCGGTCCACGACTCAATCACCTCGGCGATTTCAGTGGGACCAACCCGCTCGGCGATCATCGGCTCTACCGTCTCGCTGCGCTCTTCCACCTCTGCCAGCTCGGCAGCTGCAATCGCATCCTGGATCGCAGGGATCTCTCCGTTTTGAATGCGCCCGGCCTCGTCGTAACGCCCCTCGCGCATCGCGACCTCAAAGGCCGTGCGCAGCTCATCCAGTTGGACGCGCAGGTCACCGACCCGGTTGCGCCCCGCCTTCTCGTTCTCCCAGCGGGCCACCAGGGCATTCAGCTCCTCACCCGTCTCTGCGATGCTCTCACGCAGCTTGAACAGGCGGTCCTGGGTGGCACTGTCCTCACCTTCCGGATCGGATTCGTTCAGGTAGGCCTCTTCCATCTGCAGGCGCGACAGCGACCGCTGCAACACATCGATCTCTACCGGTGAGGAATCCAGTTCCATCCGCAAGCGCGACGCGGCCTCATCAATCAGGTCGATCGCCTTGTCGGGAAGCTGACGTCCGGTGATGTATCGATCCGATAGCTCAGCGGCGGCGACCAGTGCCCCGTCTGAGATGGTCACCTTGTGGTGGGCCTCGTACTTCGGGGCGATGCCACGCAGGATGGCCACCGTGTCTTCAACCGAGGGTTGACCGACGAAGACCTGCTGGAAGCGTCGTTCCAGAGCCGGGTCCTTTTCAATGTTCTCCCGGTACTCATCCAGGGTGGTGGCACCGACCATGCGCAGTTCACCGCGGGCCAGCATGGGTTTGAGCATGTTGCCCGCATCCATTGAACCCTCTGAGGCCCCGGCACCGACGACCGTGTGCAGCTCATCAATAAAGGTGATGACCTCTCCGTCTGAATTACTGATCTCGTCGAGGACGGCCTTCAGCCTCTCTTCAAACTCTCCGCGGTACTTCGCACCTGCGACCATGGCGCCAAGGTCAAGGCTGATGAGCTTCTTGTTGCGCAGAGACTCTGGAACATCGCCCTCGACGATTCGCTGTGCCAGCCCCTCTACCACCGCGGTCTTACCGACCCCGGGTTCACCGATGAGAACGGGGTTGTTCTTGGAACGACGGGAGAGAACCTGGACCACGCGGCGAATCTCTGAGTCGCGGCCAATCACCGGGTCCAGCTTTCCTTCGCGGGCCACTTCGGTCAGGTCACGCCCGTACTTCAGCAGGGCCTGGAAGGTCCCCTCTGGGTCAACCGAGCTGATTGGTTCCGGTCGCAGCTTCTCTAGCTGAACTTCTAGTTCGTCCGGGGCCGCCCCATCCGAACGCAGGATACGTCCGGCCTCAGAGTCCGAGGCCGCAATGGCGATCAGCAGGTGTTCGGTGGAGACATAGGCATCCCCCTTCACCTCTGCCCTCTTCTGAGCATCGGTGAGGACGTTCATCAGGGCACGGGATGTCTGCGGTTGCGCCACCGAGGATCCGCTTGTTGTGGGCAGCGCCACCAGGGCAGTGCGCACCTGCGCGCCAACCTGTCCCCTTTGCGCGCCGACGGCCGCAAGTAGGGAGAGGGCGATCCCCTCGGGTTGTTCAAGTAGGGCTTCCAGAAGATGCAGGGGTTCGACCTGCGGGTTGCCCGCCGCCGATGCCATTTGCACCGCCGCAGAGACTGCTTCCTGCGCGCGGGTCGTCAGTTTGATGCTCACCGATTCCTCCTCAAGCTGGGTTGCGAGTTCACTTTACCTTCGTCTTCGATCTTAGATCTCCCCTCCGACAGCCGCGAGGGTTCGGGGTCCCACCAGGGAGTTGCCCGCGGAAACTGGCGGTGCAATAGTGGGCAAATGACTGATTTTTCGCCCATCACGAACCACGATGATCCCCTGCACCGGCTCACGCCTGCCTTCCTTGAGGAGGTCCTCGGCGAGGAGGCGCTGGCCTGGGTGCGGGCCCGCAACGACATCGCCAACCAGACTCTGGCCACCCCACCACCCGGCCTGCCGGGCACCTCGGAACTCGAGGAAGAGATCCTGGAGATCCTGGAGAACCCGGACCGGATTCCCATGGTGCGCGTTCGCGGCGAGTGGGCTTACAACGTGTGGACCGATGGCGACAACCCCCGGGGGCTGTGGCGCCGCCAGCCCTACGCCGACTACCTGGCCGGAGGAACTGACTGGGATGTCCTGATTGATGTCGACGCCCTCGCCAAGCGAGAGGGTAAGTCCTGGGTGTGGCACGGTGCCTCCGTCTGCTTCGACAACCCGGACCGCGCCCTCATCACCCTGTCTGATGGTGGTTCCGACGCGGACTCCACCCGCGAGTTCGACCTCGTCACCCGCGACTGGGTCGAGGACGGATTCCACCGCCCCGAAGCCAAGGGAAGCATGTCCTGGCTGACGGAAGACATCTGCTGGGTGGCCCAGTCCGGCGACCCCGAGACCACCTCCCCTTCGGGCTATCCGCTGCAGGCCGCGCTTCTGCGACGCGGGCAGAGCATCGAGGACGCCCAGGTGGTCTTCACGGCCCCTTCGACCAGCATGGGCATCTGGCCTGCAACCATCCGCGATAAGCGTGGGGTCCGCTCGGTTCTCGGCGTGATGGAAGACTTCTACACCGCGGATCACTACCTCATCGCGGCAGGACCGGAAGAGATCGACAGCCACAGCGTCATCCCCATTCCCGCCCCGCGTTCCAGCGAGGTCTCGGTGTGGAACGACTGGACCCTGGTGTGGCTGCGTGAGGACTGGCAGCGTGGCGACCGCCTCCATACCTCGGGCAGCCTGCTCTCATTCGTCACCGATGCCCTGTTTGCTTCACCTGAGGACGCGGTGGCAACGGAACTGTTCGTGCCCACCTCAAACGAGGTCCTGGAGGACCTCACCGCCACCCGCGACTTCATCGTCTTGACCACCATCCGCGATGTTGTCTCCAGGCTCACAGCAGTGCAACCCCCGCGCGATGGGGCCGAGGGCGAGTGGGTGCGCACCGGCCTGGAGTCGCCGGGATCTGGCGCGGATTCGGCGTTTGCGACCATTGTCGCCAGCGCAGTGGATGCGACTCACAGCAACGACCTGTGGCTGGTGACCACCGGGTACACCCAGCCCTCCTCCCTGTGGCTGAGCAAGCTCGACTCAAGCGCGGGTGCGGTTACGGCCGTCGAAACCACCTTGGTGCGGCAGGCTCCGACCCTGTTTGATGCGGACGGACTGACCGTGTCTCAGCATTTCGCCACCTCTGAGGACGGAACCAAGATCCCCTACTTCGAGGTCAGAGACGAGGCAGTCGACGGACCGGCCCCAACTCTGCTCTACGGCTACGGTGGCTTCGATGTCAGTCTGCTGCCCTCCTACGCCCCGGCCGTGGGCCGTGCGTGGCTGAACCGCGGCGGGGTCTACGTCGTCGCCAACATTCGGGGCGGCGGAGAGTACGGCCCGCAGTGGCACCGCAGCGCCCTGAAGGAAAACCGTCCTCGTGCCTATCAGGACTTTGTGGCCGTGGCTCGCGACCTCGTCAGCCGCGGAGTCACCACCCCGAACCAGCTCGGGGTTCAGGGAGGTTCAAACGGCGGCCTCCTGGTGGGCAACATGTACACCAGGTATCCCGATGATTTCGGAGCCGTCCTCTGCCAGGTTCCCCTTTTGGATATGGGTCGCTACCACACGCTTTTGGCCGGCCACTCGTGGGTTGCCGAGTACGGTGACCCCACGGTTCCTGAAGAGTGGAGTTTCATCCGCACCTTCAGCCCGGTGCACCTTTTCGATCCGGACCGTAGCTACCCGGCCCTGATGCTGACGACCTCGACCAAGGATGATCGGGTCCACCCCGGTCACGCCCGTTCGCTTGGATACCTGGCTGAAGAGAGCGGTAAGTCCGTCCTCTACTTCGAGAACATTGAGGGCGGCCACGCCGGGGCCGCAGACAACCGCCAGAGGGCTCACAACCAGGCCCTGGGCTGGGCTTTCCTCTGGCGTGAGCTGGGGTAATAGGGCCTGATTAAGCGCTGACAAGAGGTCATGGGTGGCCCCGAACGGTTTCATTCTCCCGTTCGGGGGTTCACCTAGAGGGGGTAACCCGACCTAATGGCTTGACGCTGACGATTACGCTTCACCAGCCAGACAATCCCGGCGATGAGGACGCCGAGGCCGATCAATCCCACCACCGAGGACCAGGCCAGTGCCTGCATGGTGGCGGGCATCATGCCAGCCAGTGTCTCTCCGTCAAGGACGACGATGGTGTCGGTGGATGACAGCCCGGTGCAGGACAGGGTGTACTGACCCGGTTCCATACCCCTGGCAACAAGAACCGCCCCCTCCATTTCGGGTGCCAGCTCTGTGTCATTCCCACCAGCATCGGTGATGAGGCAGGTTTGCGGCAGGGTCGAACTGGTGACGACACCCACCGTTCCCGAGCTATCCACGGTGACGGTGCCGCCGTTGGTGGCCTCCATCGAGCTTTCAACAATGCTGCCGATACCGACGCTGGACAGAATCAGACTGACGAGGACGATGGGGGCAACCACCACCATGAGCAGGATGCCACCGACGATGCTGAGCACCGGTCCCGTCCTGGAGGGAAGGTCGGTGGGCGGAACATACCGGCCCCCCTGGTAGCCGCCGTAGGGGGTGGCAGCCGGAGGAGGCGGAGTGGCCTGCTGGCCATAGTGAGGCTGCTGATAGGGCGAACCGTAGGCACCAGCCGGGGGCTGTGGTGCCTGGCCCGGGTTCGGCTGGGGGTTCGTGGGCTGACCGCCGTAGACCGGCCAGGGCGCGTTTTGATCTGAGGGCCCAGGAGGCGTGGCTCCCGGCTGACCCTGACCGTAGACAGGCCAGGGGTTGTCCCCCTGTCCTTCCGGAGGAGGGTTCGGACCCCATCGGTTGTCACTCATTTGAGTCCCCTTCTACACCAACTGCAAGCAGACGTTCACGACGTAGTCGCTGGACAAACGGCACTTCGAGTACCGGCAGTTCAGCGGGATCGACCCCTATCGCAGCTGCGATGAGGTAGTCCGCCAACTGGGGATTTCGCACCAGCGCTGGCCCGTGAAGATATGTTCCGATGATACTTCCCTGGACAGCGCCCTCATAGTGGACGTCATCGTCCTGTTCGCTTAGAGCACCGTTCCCCACTCCGGCAAGGACACGACCCAGAGGTTGGGCGTCGGCTCCCAGGGAGGTTCCACCCCCGTGGTTCTCAAATCCAGTCAGCAGTTCGCTCAGTCCCGGAACCAGGGGCTCGGCAACCAGTTCGCCAATGGCTCGCGAACCTCGCGGCATCGTCACCGCATCAAGCAGACCCAGCCCCTCGACCTCTCGACCTTCGGCATCCGTGTAGCTGCACCCCAGAACCTGCAGCGAGGCACAGATGGCCAGGATCGGCCTTGAGGCCTCCGCTGCCCTGAACAGGCCACGGTCCCCCCGCATTCGCCCGGCCGCAAGCGCCTGAGCGGTGTCTTCTCCCCCGCCCAGAACGTAAATGTCGAGGTCGGAAGGAATGTGGTCTGACAGGCTGACCATCAGGGTTTCAGCTTCGATCCCCCTGCGTCGCGCCCTCTCACGAAGGACATCGCCGTTGCCGGTGTCGCCGTAGGTGCCAAGCACCTCGGGGTAGATGACACCGATGCGGAGTTTACTTTCAGTCATCGTCGCTTCCCTCGGTTGGGCCAACCCCCATGTGGCGGACTTCCAGTTCCTTCTTGAGGTCGCGGAAGGCCGTGTAGTTGGCAAGGACCTGGACGGGTCCGGGCTCCATCGCGAGAACAGCTTCAAGGGGGCTGTCCACCACCTCGACGTGGATCCCGGCATACTCGAGGCGAACCGCCAGGTCTGCGGCGCGCTCACCGCTGGCGGTGACCCGACGCGCGTCAAGGGCTGCCAGAGGCGCAAAGTCAACGTCCCACAGCCATGAGGTATCGGTGCCGTCAGCCCGCTGCGCGTTGACGGCGACGACCACCTGTTCGGTGGTGGGAGGAATCGCCGTCTGCGACTCCTGCCAACCGGCAGGGTTCTTCGCCAGCAGCAGGTTGGTGACCCGCCCCTGAACGTCATAGGTCTGGTAGCGTCCCGCCACCCCGTCGACACCTTCCACCGCGTGAACGGCTCGCTTGGGAGAAACGCCAAGGGCCACTGCCGCCGCGATGGCCTGGGCACTGTTCCCCCTGTTGGCACGTCCCGGCAGGCTCAGCCTGACGGGCAGTTCGAGGCCGTCCGGACCGTGGAGGACGAAGGAGCCGTCCTGGTTCACGGTTCCAATCCACCAGTCCGGGTTCGGACGCCTGTACCCGCCCTCGCCCTCGACATACCAGTCGTCACCCTGTCGAGCAACAAGGGTGCCCGTGCGGGGGAATGAAACCGCATCGTTCTTCCACGGCGCCCCGGCCGCCACCCAAACTACGTTGGGGGCATCCCAGGCCGCGGAGACAATCAGTGGATCGTCACAGTTGGCGACAATGATGGCCTGCGGATTGTCGTTGACGGCCTCACGAATGCGCTTCTCGACAGCCCCGATCTCTCCGACACGATCCAGTTGATCGCGGGAAAGGTTGAGCAGGATGATCGCCTCGGGATGAACCCGACCCGCGATATCAGGCATGTTCATCTCATCAACCTCGAGGGCTGCCAGATGTGCCTTGCGGCCAACCATCAGGGCGGTTGTCACCCCGGTCTGCATGTTGTCGCCACCGAGGTTACCGGCCACCCGGCCGAGATTGCCGAGGGCGGTGGCCACCATCTTGGTCGTGGTGGATTTCCCGTTGGTTCCGGTGATGAGTACGGAGCGTTTACCGACCGCCAGCTCATCAATCATTGAGGGGTTGAGGCGCAGGGCAACGCGTCCCCCAAACATGCCGCCGGCACCTTTCCCCAAAAGCTTTGAGGCGTTTCGCGCGGACAGTCCCGCCAGCATCGCAACACGTGACCTCAGGGAGAGCTTTTTTGGTCCCAACTTCGTCCCTCTCATGAGCTCTTTCCACGTCTACGGCGCTTTTTCGCCAGGGCACTGAGCTGCAGTTCCGCAAACAGCTGCCACCCGGTCAGTCCCTGCTTAGACAGGGCCCTCCCGGGAGGCACTGCCAACTGTACAGCCGGGTTTCTACCCGCCGCGCCCGTGAGCCCAACGAGTTCAGCCCCGGTCCGGCTGGGGACCGGAACTCGAACCTCCCGGCTCATCTCGATTGTCCCCGGAACTTCGTCCTCGGCATCACCTTCAACCGGGATTGACGAGGACGGAACGGGACGCGGACGAAACTGGACCCTACCGGTGGAATCCGCTGTGTAGACACCCTTGACCGGCACGCGACTCTTGGCCAGAGCATCGTGCAGGTCAACCAGCTGTGCTTCCAGTTCACGGACCCGGTCCTCAAGGGAAAGGATGTGCTGCACCCCGGCCAGGTTGATCCCGCTCTCCTGGGTGAGCTGCTGAATGTAGCGGAGGCGCTCAATGTCTGAGTGAGAGTAGCGGCGCCCCCGACCCTTGGCGCGACCAGGCACCACCAGGCCGATCCGGTCGTACTGGCGTAGCGTCTGGGCGTGCATTCCCGACAGGGTGGCGGCAACCGACACCGTGTAGGTGGCCTGCCCCGTCACACCACCGGGACCTGACGCTACTCCCTGACTCATTTGGCAGCCGCCACCTTCAGCGCCTCACGGGGATCCCAGTCCCCGAGCTGTGCAGCGAGTGCCTCAACGTTGGCCCTGGCATCTTCGGAAAGCTCTGCCGGCGTGGTGATTTGCAGTTCAACGAGGACGTCCCCGCGCTTACTGGCTCTCTTCACACCTCGTTCACGAACGCGCAGAACGCGTCCCGAGGAGGTGTTGGCGGGAACCTTGACGCCCACCTTGGTTCCGTCGGGAAGGGGCACGTCGATCCTTGCCCCGAGAGCTGCCTCCGGGTAGGACACGGGCACCTTGACCCGCAGGTTGGCCCCATCCATCGTGAATGCGGCGCTCTTCTCAACGGTCACCTGAACCACCAGGTCACCGGCGGGGCCTCCGGCCACACCCGGCTGCCCCTTGCCGCGCAGGCGGATCTTCTGTCCGTCACGCACCCCCGCCGGAATGCGTACCTTCATGGACTTCCCGTCCATGGTGAACTGCAAGGTCTCGCCCTCGTAAGCCTGCTTGAACGTCAGGGTTGTCGAGGTCGAGATGTCCCCGCCCTTCTGCGGGCGAGGAGTCGAACGCTGGCCGCCGAAGCCACCGAAGGGTGAGCCACCACCGTAGGAGGCTCCTCCCCCACCGGAGCCGCCAAACAGTGAGGAGAAGATGTCATCGGCGCCGCCGAATCCAGCCCCACCACCCTGGTACTGACCGCCCGGGGCACCCCCGCCGAACATGCCGCCGAAGAGGTCCTCGAACCCTGCACTCTGGCCGCCGCCGGCGCCCTGGAACCGAGCTCCTCCGGCTCCCATGGCGCGAATGGCGTCATAGCGCTCGCGCTGGTCCTTGTCGGAGAGGACCGCAAAGGCCTCGCCGATCTCTTTAAACTTGGCCTCTGCCTTGGCATCGCCGGCGTTCTGGTCCGGGTGCCACTTGCGGGCAAGCTTGCGGTAGGCCTTACGAATTTCCTTCTCGTCAGCCTTCTTGTCGACACCGAGGACCTTATAGAAGTCCTGGTCCAACCAGTCCTGTTCTGCCATCGGTACTCCTTCTTAGTCTCACCCTAGGCAGGGTTGTCGACGATTACCTTGGTGGGACGCAGGACTCGGTCGCCAACCTTGAAGCCAACCTGAAGAACCTGGTTGATCACAGCTTCCTCAACATCCGGGTTGGTGTTGGCCATGAGTGCGTCATGTAGGTTCGGGTCAAAGACATCCCCTGCCGCACCGAACTTTTCGAGGCCGAAACGGCCTCCCAGAACCTCATCGAACTTGTCTGCGATGGCCGCAAATGGTCCCTCTTCGAGGGCGCCCGCCGCACGCGCAGCTTCGATGTCATCGAGGATGGGCAGCAGTTCCTCAACCACATCCACCCGCGCCTCAACCTTTCGGTTTGCGGCCTCAGCCTTGGAGCGGCGCACAAAGTTGGCGTACTCCTGACGGACGTTATAGGTCTCTGCCTGGCTGCGAGCCAACTCGTCTTTGGCCTCTTCGAGCTCACCCTGTACCTTCAGCAGCTCGCTGCCGTCACCAAAGTCTTCTTCAAAGGCCGCGAAGTCCGCGCCCTCAGGGGTGGTCTCCCCCGTGTCATCCTGCGGATCCTGCTGCGGATCTACGCTGTTGTTTTCAGTCATACTCTCTTCTCCACCTGCCCTGAGGCGACGTGTCCTACTCCAGACTTTACAGACGGCAGAGGGGGCCGCAGACGCGACCCCCTCCCCCGGTAATCTGCCCTGTGAGGAACAGCGGTTACTTGTCGTCCTCGTCATCAACGATCTCGGCGTCGATAACCTCTTCCTCGGCGTTGACATCTTCCTGGCTGGGTAGTTCTTCCTCAGCGGCCTCAGTGGCTGCCTGCTGGTAGACCTCTTCACCAATCTTCATGCCAACCTCGTTGAGGTGGTCGAATGCCTTCTTGACGGCGTCGGTGTCTTCGCCCTCAAGCGCCTTCTTGACATCGTCAATAGCCGACTGAACGGAGGAGCGGGTGTCCTCAGAGACCTTGTCCTCGTTGTCCTTGAGGAGCTTCTCGATCGAGTAGGCCGTCTGCTCAGCGAGGTTACGGGTCTCCATATCCTCGCGGCGCTTCTTGTCTTCCTCAGCGTGCTCTTCAGCTTCCTTAACCATGCGCTCGATGTCTTCCTTCGGAAGGGCCGAGCCACCGGTGATCGTCATCGACTGTTCCTTGTTCGTGCCACGGTCCTTAGCGGAAACGTGAACGATGCCGTTGGCGTCGATGTCGAAGGAAACCTCAATCTGCGGCATGCCACGGGGAGCCGGGGCGATACCGGTCAGCTCGAAGGTTCCGAGCGGCTTGTTGTCACGAGTGAAGTCACGCTCACCCTGGAAGACCTGGATCAGAACGGAGCTCTGACCGTCCTCAGCGGTTGAGAACACCTCGGTCGCACGGGTCGGAATCGCAGTGTTGCGCTCGATCAGGCGGGTCATTACGCCACCCTTGGTCTCAATGCCCAGCGACAGCGGGGTCACGTCGATCAGAAGAACGTCGGAACGCTGGCCCTGCATGACACCGGCCTGAAGAGCGGCGCCAATGGCAACGACCTCATCCGGGTTCACCGTACGGGTCGGCTCCTTGCCACCGGTCAGCTTCACGACGAGGTCGTTGACGGCCGGCATACGGGTCGAGCCACCCACCAGGACAACGTGGTCGATGTCCGAGATGGAAACGTTGGCTTCCCGAATGACGTCCTTGAACGGCTTCTCGGTGCGATCCAGAAGATCCTTGGTCATGTCCTCAAACTTGGCGCGCGACAGCTTCTCATCCAGGTGGATGGGTCCGGCCTCGCTCATCGAGAGGTACTGCAGCGAGATGTTGGTCGTCGTTGCGGTCGACAGCTCACGCTTGGCCTGCTCAGCGGCTTCCTTGAGACGCTGGACGGCCACCGGGTCCTTGCCCAGGTCAACGCCGGTCTGCGACTTGACCTGCTGGATCAGCCAGTCAACGATGCGCTGGTCCCAGTCGTCGCCACCGAGGCGGTTGTCGCCAGCGGTCGCACGAACCTGGATGGTCGAGAACCCGTCCTCGTCCTTAGCAACCTCAAGCAGCGAGACGTCGAAGGTACCGCCGCCGAGGTCGAAGACCAGAATGTGCTCTTCTTCCTTGCCCTTGTCGAGGCCGTAGGCGAGTGCAGCAGCCGTGGGCTCGTTGATGATGCGCAGGACGTTGAGGCCCGCGATCTGGCCGGCATCCTTGGTTGCCTGACGCTCAGCATCGTTGAAGTAAGCCGGAACCGTGATGACCGCGTCGGTGACGGGCTCACCCAGGTAGGACTCTGCGTCATGCTTCAGCTTGGACAGCACACGCGCGGAGATTTCCTGAGCGGTGTATGCCTTACCGTCGATTTCCTGTGTCCAGTTGGTGCCCATGTGGCGCTTCACTGAGGAAATGGTGCGGTGAACGTTGGTGACTGCCTGACGCTTCGCAATCTCACCAACAAGAACTTCGCCGGACTTGGAGAACGCAACCACCGAGGGGGTGGTGCGAGCGCCTTCGGCGTTCACAATAATCGTGGGCTCGCCACCTTCCAGCACCGCCAGTGCGGAGTTGGTGGTTCCCAAGTCAATACCTACTGCACGACCCATTTGTCGGCCTCCTGTTTTACTTAGATGGTCTACAGACCCAGGCTTTTTCCTGCCTTGAGCCTCATGGACTCAACTCTAGAAGTTGATACGGACAGACGCAACCCCCAATTTCGACAAACTTGAGCGCTCCCGACTCAACTTTGTAGTTTTCCTTGCAATTCCAACAAAAATGCAGTGTTGGAGTTTTGTGTGAGCCCTACCACTTTTGAACTGGATGTACTGTTAAAGGGTTCAAAGTTGGCACAGACAAGCGAAAGAGCGCCTTATGACCGTCGATCTCGTCACCGAAGTCACGCCCGATCTGGTTGAGGCATTTGAGTCCCTCACCCCCCAGCTTTCCTCCTCCGCCAAGCCCCTTGGCAAAAAGGGCATCAAGAAGCTGATTTCCCAGCCCGGCGTCTACCTCTTTACCTTCCGCGCCGTTCCGGTAGGAGAGGCACCCGTCCCGAACCTCGACCCCATCCTCGGCATGCTCACGCTTGTGACCTTCGAGATTCCGACGGGCAAGCGGGCCTGGATCGAAGACGTTGTGGTTGATCAGGGTGCTCGGGGAAGCGGAGCGGGACAGGCCCTGGTTGAGGCGGCCATCGATCAGGCAAAGGTCCTCGGCTGCTCAACCGTCGACCTCACCTCCCGTCCGTCTCGCGAAGCCGCCAACCGCCTATACGTTCGCTGCGGGTTTGAACGCCGCGAAACCAACGTCTATCGCTTTACGGAGTAGACACCAGTAGAAATGAGTAACTCGTTGAGTAACAGCGAAGTGGAAGAGAAGTCGGCCCTGACCCCCGCAAGCCCGGAGGTCATCGACTACGCGGCCGACTACGCAGACTTCATCCTCTCCAGCCCGACCTCGTACCACGCAGCCGATCAGGGAGCCCAGCTGCTCACGGAAAGCGGCTTTACCGAGGTCGATCGCAAGGGAGAGTGGCCCACCGCAGCCGGCCGGTACTTCCTGGTCGAGGACGGCGCCCTGGTTGCCTGGGTGCAGGATCCGCGATCCCACGGGTTCGCCATCACAGCCACCCACTCCGACTCCCCCGCCCTCAAGCTGAAGCCCATTCCCCAACGCACCACAGCGGATGGCTGGGGACAGCTGATGGTAGAGGTCTACGGAGGTCCGCTGAACAACGCGTGGCTGGACCGTGAACTGCAGATTGCCGGTGCCGTTGTCGACTGGGACGGTAACCGTCGCCTCATCCACACCGGTCCGATTGCCTTCATCCCCCAGCTGGCCCCGCACCTGGATCGCGGTGTCAATGCCGAGGGCGTCAAGCTGGACCCCCAGCGTCACATGCAGCCCGTCTGGACCATCGGCGAGGAACGGGACGTCATGGCTGTGGTCGCTGACCTGGCCGGTTTTGACTCTGCCGCAGACATTGCCGCAAGCGAGCTGTTCCTTGTCCCCACCCAGGCCCCCGAGGTCTTCGGTATTGACAGGCAGTTCTTCGCCGCGGGTCGCCAGGACAACCTCTCATCTTCGTTCGCCGGCTTCAACGCCCTCACCAAACTCGTCTCTGAACTGAATGAGGACGAGGCGCTTCCGCGTATCCCCGTCCTCGCCATGTTCGATCATGAAGAGATTGGCTCGGGAACCCCGACCGGCGCTCGCGGACCGCTTCTCGAAGAAGTTCTGGAACGCATCTCGCTGGCACTGGGTCTTGACGGTGATGCCCGTGCCCAGGCACTCGCGGCCTCAACCCTACTTTCAGCCGATGCCGCACACAGCGTCAACCCGGGCTACGAGGACAAGCACGGGCCGGAGACCCGTCCGGTAATGGGTGGGGGTCCGGCACTGAAGATGGATGCCGACCAGAGCTACGCCACCTCCCTGGGTGGGGTAGCCACCTGGCGTAAGGCCTGCCGCGACGCGGGAGTTCCCACCCAGGTCTTCGTCTCTCACAGCTCAATGCGCGCCGGTTCTACCGTCGGCCCACTGCTCGCCACCCGGCTGGGAATCGAGACGGTGGACGTGGGGATCCCGATCCTCTCCATGCATTCCACCCGCGAGATCAGCCACGTCGTTGATCCCGTCTACCTCTCGAGTGCCATCAGGGCCTTCTGGTTGGGATAGCAAGTGCGCCTTGACACCTGGCTCTGGACCACGCGGCAGTTCCGCTCCCGCTCGCTTGCAACTGCGGCGGTGCGGGGCGGTCACGTGCGAGTCAACGACCAGCCGGTCAAGGCCTCCTACAAGGTCGTTCCCGGGGACTTGATCAAGGTCCGTGAGCAGGGTTTCGACAAGATTATCGAGGTCGTCGCACTGCCTCCCAAGAGGCTCGGAGCTCCGCTGGCGCGTGAGTGCTACATCGACCACTCACCGCCGCGGCCCCGCTTCTACGGCGGTATCCCCATGCGTGATCCGGGATCCGGCCGACCTACAAAGAAGGAGCGTCGCGAACTGGAGGAACTTCGCGGCGAAGAGTGGGCGAAGCATTCTCGCCGCTAGCGAACGGGCTACTTCAGTCCCGCCGCCGTCAGAGCTCCGGCCCAGGTTCCAAACCTCTGGCGCATGGTTGCCGCAGCTGGGCGAGGGCGCCCCGCGGCACGCTCTTCCTTGACCCACCTTCCGTAGCCGGCGTGGGTTAGCGTCGTCCCCGTATCCTCACAGTGACTGCGGAAGGCCCGCAGGGCACTTGTGAAGTCTTCATCCGGGAGGGTGTTCCTGCCACGAGTTCGGCCGCTACCGCTTGGAGCCACCCCAAAGTGACCGAGCGCCTCCGCCCAGGATCCCCCACCAAAGCGGGCGGCTACCGTCTGGTTTCCCGGGGGCCACGCCGCCTGCCCGGCGGTCAGCTGAACCTGATTTTTCGCTGCAATCTCAAGACGGGTGCGTTCATAAGCGGCGCTGGAGATCTTCACAGAGCGACCCCGTCTCACCTCATTTCGCAGGTTGAGGGCACGCCTGAGCAGTCTGTCAGCCCCAGGCCGGTAGCGTTTCTCAATCGATTCGCGCACCCGGTTACCAATCGCCTCAACCGCCGCGCTATCGACGTCGCCGTCTCCCGTTTCAGAACCGGAAGCGGTGGCCACGACAGCCCAGAACCCTAACTCGACCGCTTCGATGGGCAGACTTGCACCGCGACTGGGCCGCGTTCCCGCTGACTCCACAACCTCTTCGCTAGCCATTACGCACCCGTCTTTGCTGTCATGCCCTTGGTTCGAACCCTACCCGCCGACAATCGCGCTGAGCGGAACGTGAGACAGAGTTCAGTGTGGCGCCCGCGAATGCGCAATAGGGTAGGAAGTTGATCAAAGTACGAGAAGACAGCGAGGGAGCCTATGCTCTGGCGGGTTACATGGCCCTATCTGAAGGCACACTGGGGGCAGCTCCTCCTTGTCATTGCACTGCAGGTCGTCGCAACGGTAAGTGCGCTTTTCCTGCCCGACCTGAATGCCTCCATCATTGATGAGGGCGTGGTCGCCGGAGACGTTGGCCGGGTATGGCAGCTCGGCTTCATCATGCTGGCCGTTTCCGCGGCTCAGGGAATCAGCGCTGGCTTCGCTGTTTACATCGCAGCCAAACTAGCCATGGGTCTCGGCGCGGACCTGCGTACCAAGGTTTTCAACCGCGTCCAGGACTTCTCCTCTCGTGAGGTTCACGCGATCGGCGCACCGTCCCTCATCACCCGCTCGACCAACGACGTCCAGCAGGTCCAGATGGTTGTCCTGATGATCTTCAACTTCATGATCGCGGCCCCCATCATGGGTATCGGCGGCATCATCATGACCCTGCGCATGAACGCCAGCCTTGCCAGCCTCCTTGTCATCCTCGTTCCTGTTATCACCGCGATCATCGGTGTGGCGTTCCTGATCCTGGCGCCGCTGTTCCGCAGCCAGCAGGATCGCCTGGACAATATGAACACTGTCCTGCGCGAAGAGCTGAGCGGAATCCGTGTCATTCGCGCCTTCGTCCGCCAGGATGAGTTTGGCTCGCGCTACACGGGCGCCAATGACTCACTGCGGTGGGTCGCCATGCGAATCGGAACTGTTTTCGCCGTTATCTTCCCCCTGCTGCAGCTGGTGTTCTCCCTGGGAACCGTCGCCGTCGTGTGGTTCGGTGGTCACCTGGTTGACTCCGGATCTATGGAAATCGGCGCACTCCTCGCCTTCATCTCCTACTTCGCCATGATCTTCGGTGCCACCATGACGTCCTCGATGCTCTTCTTTATGCTGCCGAGGGCGGCCGTGACTTCACGCCGCATCAACGAGGTTCTCACCACCCCGCTGTCAATCACGGCTCCCGAGGTGGCGGAGAACTTCCCCACCGGTCAGGTCACCTTCTCCCTAAATAACGTCAGGGTCCAGTACCCCGGCGCTGAGGAGCCCGTCCTCCACAACATCAATGTCGACCTATTGCCCAATACGACGACTGCCATCATCGGCTCCACCGGCTCTGGTAAGAGTACTTTTGCGAGCCTCTTCCCCAGGCTTCTCGACCCCTCCGGCGGGTCGGTTCGGGTGAATGAGACCGATGTTCGTCATCTGTCGCCGGACATATTGCGTGACAACATCGGCTTCGTCCCCCAGTCCGCCTATTTGTTCTCCGGAACGATCGCCTCGACTGTCTCCGGGATTGAGAGTCCCTCAGAGACTGAAAGAGAGAGGATCCAGTGGGCACTTGACGGAGCCCAGGCGACCGAGTTTGTCAGCACACTCGAAGATGGCTTGGACACTCGCGTCGATGCCGGAGGACGTAACTTCTCCGGTGGTCAACGCCAGCGCCTCACCATGGCTCGCGCCCTCTATAAGTCGGCCGACCTCTACGTTTTTGATGACTCGTTCAGCGCCCTCGACTACGCGACAGACGCGGCAATCCGCAACAGTCTGCGCCGCTACGTCGGGAATGCCGCGGTCCTAATCGTTGCGCAGCGTATCGCAACCATTCGCCACGCCGACCAGATTCTGGTTCTAGACAACGGCGAAATCGTTTCCCGAGGACGACATGAGGAGCTGGTCGAAACTTCGCCCACCTACCGTCAGATCGTTGAGTCCCAGATGGCATTGGAGGAAGACTGATGAGCGGTCCAGGTCACGGTCCAGGTGGTCCGGGCGGACGAGCGCCCGCCAAGGCTAAGGACTTCAAGGGCACGCTGAAGCGCCTTCTCAAGATGCTCAGCAGCTACTGGTGGATGCTTGGGGCCGTTGCCATCCTCAGCATCGGCGGGGTCATCCTGGGTGTGCTTGCACCCCGAATCCTCGGCTACGCCACCAACACCGTGTTCAACGGCTATATCTCCTCGAGGATGCCTGCGGGTTCGACCAAGCAGGAAGTCATCGACGGCCTGCGGGCCCAGGGGGAGACCCGCATGGCTGACATGCTGGGTCCAATGGACATCGTCCCGGGTCAGGGGGTCGACTTCAGCGCCCTCGCGAACCTGCTGCTGGTGGTTGTTGCCATCTACGTCGGTTCGGCTTTCCTCGGTTGGGCCTCCGGACAGATCGCCCGCGTTGTCGTCCAGAACACCGGTTGGAACCTACGCCAGCGGATCCAGGACAAGATCAACCGGCTGCCGCTGTCCTACCTCGACCGTCACAGCCGCGGTGACATCCTCTCTCGCGTTACCAACGACGTCGACAACATCACCCAGACCCTGCAGCAGACGATCACGCAGTTCCTTTCCTCGGTCTTCACGATCATCGGCATCGCGGTCATGATGCTGACAATGTCGTGGTCACTGACGCTCATCGCCCTCTTCGTTATCCCTGTCGGTGCGATCATCGCCGGCATCCTGATGAAGAAGGCCCAGCCGCAGTTCCGCAAGCAGTGGAAGGCAACCGGAGCAGTTTCCGGCGTCGTTGAAGAGAGCGTTTCCGGCCACACCGTTGCCACCCTGTTCAACCTGCAGGAAAAGTTCGACGAAGAGTTCCGTACTGAGAACGATCAGCTCTACCGCTCTTCATTCAAGGCCCAGTTCATTTCGAACCTGGTCAACCCGGTGATGAGCTTCGTCTCCAACCTCTCCTACGTCGTCATCGCCGTGGGTGGCGCCGTGATGGTCACCGCGGGAACCCTGACGATCGGTGAGGTGCAGGCCTTCATTCAGTACTCGCGCCAGTTCACCCAGCCTGTTGGTCAGCTAGCGTCAATCGCCAACCTGCTGCAGTCGGGTCTGGCATCCGCCGAGCGCGTCTTTGACTTCCTTGACGCCCCCGACATGGCTCCGGATACGGGAACCAAGAAGCCCTCCGGGGACGGTCGAGTTGAGTTCCGTAACGTCCGCTTCGGCTATGACCCTGAGAAGCCCGTCATCAAGAACCTCAACCTTGATGTTGCCCCGGGTCAGATGGTGGCAATCATCGGCCCGACAGGTGCCGGAAAGACCACCCTGGTCAACCTGCTGGAACGTTTCTACGAGGTCGACTCCGGAGAGATCCTGGTCGACGGCATCAACATCACCGAGATCAAGAAGGACACCCTGCGTCGCCACATCGGAATGGTCCTTCAAGAGACCTGGCTGTTTGACGGCTCCATCGAGGACAACATTGCGTTCGGCCGCAGCGGTGCCACACCGGAAGAGGTCCGCAGGGCCGCACGGGAGACTTCGGTCGACCGCCTGATCCGTCAGCTCCCAGAGGGCTACGAAACCAGGATTTCGGATGACGGTGACACACTCTCAGTCGGTGAGCGTCAGCTGATGACGATTGCCCGCGCCTTCATCGCGGACCCGGAGATGCTCATCCTTGATGAGGCGACCTCCTCCGTCGATACCCGAACTGAAGTACTGGTTCAGAAGGCCATGGACAACCTGCGTCAGGGCCGTACCGCCTTCGTGATTGCCCACCGTCTTTCGACGATCCGTAACGCCGACCTCATCCTGGTGATGGAGGACGGCGATGTGGTTGAACAGGGGACGCACGACCAGCTGCTAGAGGTCGACGGAGCCTACGCACGTCTCTACCGGGCCCAGTTCGCCGGTCCCTACGACCCGAATACCGAGTAGATTCATCCTCAAGAACGTCGCAGTCCCCTCGAAAGGTAAGCCTCATGTCTGAAGTTCCGAACCTCACCACCAGCGGTGGGATCGAAATTCCCCAGGTTGGCTTTGGGACCTACAAGGTCACCGAGGGGACCGCGCCGATTGTGGAGAGCGCAATCAAGGTCGGCTACCGCCACATCGATACCGCGCAGATGTACCTCAATGAGCCCGAGGTCGGGGATGGTTGGCGAGCCGCCGGGGCGCCAAGGGAGCAGCTCTTCATCACCTCGAAGCTCAATAACCCCAACCACGAACCAGAGGTGGCCAGGCGATCCTTCGCGCAGACCCTCACCGATCTGCAGACTGACTACGTCGACCTCTTCCTGATTCACTGGCCCCTTCCGATGTACTACGGGGGTGACTTCGGTGCCACCTGGGCTGTCCTGGAAGAGTTCCTTGAGGACGGTCGGGCTCGAGCTATCGGGGTCTCTAACTTCGAGATCCATCACCTGGAGAAGCTGCTGGAAACCGCCCGTGTGGTACCTGCCGTCAACCAGATTGAATCCCACCCCTACTTCCAGGAACCCGAACTGCACGCCTTCAACGCCAGCCACGGTATTTTGACCGAAGCCTGGTCGCCTCTGGCCCGGGGAACCGTTCTCCAGGATCCGACCCTCAGCGAGATCGCGAGGGACCACGGTAAGTCGACTTCCCAGGTGGCACTGCGTTGGGCGCTGCAGCGCGGGGACATCATCCTGCCCAAGTCCTCGACCGCCCAGCGGCAGAGGACCAACTTGGAACTCTTCGATTTTGAGTTGAATGAGGAAGAGATGGCGCGAATCTACGCCCTCGACCGCGGAGAAGAAGGGCGGACCGGTAAGCATCCCGATGTTATGAATAGGATGTGAAACGACCCCCAAATTTGGCGTCTTCCCCGCATTTTGCTAGTGCTTTCGCAAAAAACGGCGCTAATGTAGCTACTTGACCAGCAGATTCTAGGGCCCCTTTTTGAGCCCTAGCGGCCGGACGAAAGAGACTGCTTGCCATGAGCGCCAGAAGAACACGACGGACGAACGCCTCGATTATCGCAGCCGGTGTGGCTGCCACGGCCCTGGTCCTTGGGGCCTGCACCACCTCGACCGGTTCCCAGAGTGGGGAATCAGGTTCTGCCAACTCAGGTAAACCTGCCGCGAAGATCACCCTGGGTGAGTACTTCGTGCACCCCACCGACCTGGTG
>CAMFDH010000001.1 GCA_945949035.1 uncultured Actinomyces sp. | reverse complement strand
ATTCATTACGTAGGCAGAAAAGTCCTGGGGGTTCTGGGTGAGGACATCCCCGCCTCGAGAGAACTCCTCCAGCCCCTCGGGACCGACATAGCGCTTCGTCGCCTTGTCCAGTTGAGCATGCACATCGCCCAGGGATGTAAGCGGCGGGGCCTCCGCCACACGGCGATGCCACTCCAGCTCATTCTGGCGAGAAATCGCCATGCTCACCGCCTATTTTGGTCTTCGACGGGAAGGATTACCACTACCTTCCTTACTAAATGAACATCGTAGTGAGACGAGCCAAGTGTGCCATTTTCAAGGAGATTCCGGCACAAAAGCGGCCGTTTCTGTCACGATAACACACATTTGATTGCGCTAACAGAAGTGACTTTTCCGCCCAGTTTTGACCGAGACTCGACATTCAGGCAGACTTACTTTCGCGCCGCCTTAGCTCAGTTGGTAGAGCAGTTGCCTTGTAAGCATCAGGTCAGGAGTTCGAGTCTCCTAGGCGGCTCTCTTCATGCCTGTTTTCCCTTCACCCAGTGCGCTTCACCGGCGATCGGGCAACAATGGACCCACGGCGCTCTAACGCCGCCTGTTGCCGAGACGAAAAGAGATGCCATGTGCCGGTGGATCGCCTACTCGGGTTCACCCATCCCCCTGGAGAACATCCTCACCAGGCCGGTGAACTCACTGATTGACCAGAGCCTCGACGCCCAGCTTCTCGACATGCCGGTCAAGACCCCTGTCGCTATTTCTCCAAAGCGCCGCATCGCGACCAGCGGCGAGGGCTACGGCTTTTCCTGGGTGGGCCGCACCGGGCAGATCGGACTCTTCCGAGACCCGAGCCCAGCCTGGGACTCAGAGAACATTGTCAGCCTGGCCCAGGAAATCGTGAGCCCCTGCTTCCTCGGTCATGTCCGAGCCGCCCCTGGGCGCTCCGTCTCAATGCAGAACTGCCACCCCTTTGTCCATGACGGGTGGATGTTCCAGCACAACGGCTTCATTGGAAACTACAACCGGGTTCACAGCCGCCTCACCGCACAGATCGATCCCCAGTACCTTCCCTACCTGGAGGGGAACACGGACTCTGAGGTCTGCTTCTACCTGGCCTTGAGCTTTGGTCTAACGAAGGACCCGGTTGGCGCCCTGCGTCAACTACGCGAATCCGTGCGGCAGGCCCTGGACGAGGTCGAGTCCGAGTACCCCTTCAACGCCACGATTGGCGTGTCAGACGGCCGGCGCATTATCGCCATGCGCACTTCGGTTCAGAGCGCGTTCACACCTCCCGGCCTGTTCTCCTCCCCTAGCCTCTTCTACACCGCAGGACCCCTGACGCTGCAGGGTCACGGCGGACGCTCAGTTGAGATCCCGGATGGCTCCACCCTGGTTGTCTCAGAACCTCTGATCCTTGAGAGCTCCGAGAATGAGTGGCTCCCCTTCCCCGATCACACCATCGGCATCTTTGAGCCGGGGAAGGACCCTGTCCTGCTCAGCGCCCTTCCTGAAAATGAGTCATCTTTAACCTCCGCCGACGGAACCCCGGGCCTAAAAGGTAGGCTGAACCCATGATTTGGCTACTTATTCTTCTCATCGTCCTGTGGGTATTCTTCGCGATCGCCGGTTTCCTCATCAAGGGCCTCATGTGGCTGGCCTGGGTCGGCATCATCGCCCTGCTCATCACCCTGGTGGTGGGTTTTGTCGCCGGACTCTTCACAAAGAACAGGGATTAGGCGCGCCCCAAAGGTCACTCCGTGCAAATCTGGCTTCCACCCTCAGAGGGTAAGACTGCGCCACTTTCCGGCCCCAACCTGATGCTGTCAGAGTTGTCGTTCCCCGGTCTCGAGGATGCTCGTAAGACCGTGATCGACGCTACCCAGAGTCTTGGTGCCGGCCCAAGGGCCGCCGAGGTCCTCAAACTTGGGGTGAAATCAGCGGATGAGGCCGGGGCCAACCTCGACCTCTTCTCCGCTCCCTGCGCGCCGGCGATCGACCTCTATACCGGAGTCCTTTTCGATCACCTCGAAGCCTCCACCCTGGACGAGGCCGCTCGCCTCCGCCTAGGTCAGCGCACTCTCATCTCATCCGGCCTCTTCGGTGTGGTCCGCCCGGACGACCTCATCCCGAACCACCGCCTCTCCGTAGCGGTCAACCTTCCTTCTGTCGGGCCGCTAACCACCTGGTGGAAAAAGCGGCTGCCGGAGCATGTCAGGGTCGAGGACGGCAGCACTATCTTCGACTGTCGTTCCGGTTCCTACCGGACTACCCTGCCGACGCCGTCCTCGAACATCATTGAGATGTCTGTCGTCCAACCCCGCCACGGGGTTCGGAAAACCATCACTCATATGGCTAAGAAGTGGCGGGGCCTAGCGGCTCGTCATCTCATTGAGGACGTGGCCCTTGACGATCACGCCGGTGTCGAGGACGTCCTCGGTTCCCTGCACCAACTAGCCGAGGACCCTGGCAGCAGTGAGATCACCGCCTTCGAGGTTCAACCGACCAGACCGAACAGGTCCGGGGGGTCAACCACGTCGGTAACCATGGTCCTAAGCCCCATCCCCTGAGTTGCCACTCACTAATTGCGCAGCCGAACGCCCAACTGTGCCTAAGCACGCAGCGAACGAATAGCGATGAAGGGGATTCGTTTGCAACACTGGAACAGTTCGTTCCATTTACTTGTGCCCGTGCCCTCCTGGCACGGCCTTACGAAGGTCCTTTTCAAACAAGGAGAAACCAACAATGTCTACAAGCCTTTCGTCAGACCTGGGTGCGTTCGTACGCTCGCAGTCCGGTAAAGCAGCGCGTAACTCAACGCCCGCGGAATTCTGGCTTGGCCTTTCCAGCCTGGTCGTCGACCGCATCGCAGACCGCTGGGACGCCACAACGACCGCATACCAGGCCGGTCGCCAGGAACACTACTTCTCAGCGGAGTTCCTTGAGGGCCGCGCCCTCCTCAACAACCTGGTCAACCTCGGCATGCTCGACAAGACTGCCAAGGCTGTCGAAGCCTACGGTGTCAACCTGACCGAGGTACTCGAGGCCGAGCACGACGCAGCCCTCGGCAACGGCGGCCTCGGTCGCCTGGCAGCCTGCTTCCTGGATTCCTGCGCCACCATGGATCTTCCTGTGACCGGCTACGGGATCCTCTACCGCTACGGCCTGTTCAAGCAGACCATTGACAGCGGGTTCCAGAATGAGCACCCCGACCCCTGGATGGAAGAGGGCTACCCCTTCGTCATCCGCCGCGAAGAGCAGGCCAAGTACGTCAACTTCGCTGATATGCACATTCGCGCCATCCCCTACGACATGCCGATCGTCGGCTACGGGACCGACAACGTCAACACTCTGCGCCTGTGGAAGTCCGAGCCGATTGAAGAGTTCGACTACGACGCTTTCAACAGCCAGCGCTTCACCGACGCGATCGTCGAGCGCGAGCGTGTGGCCGACCTGTGCCGCGTCCTCTACCCGAACGACACCACCTATGAGGGCAAGGTCCTGCGCGTTCGCCAGCAGTACTTCTTCGTCTCAGCCTCGCTGCAGACCATCATTGAGAACTACAAGGCCACCTACGGCTCTGACTTCTCGAAGTTCGCTGAACTGAACTCGATTCAGCTCAACGACACCCACCCCGTCCTCGCCATCCCAGAGCTGATGCGCCTGCTGATGGATGAGGAGGGACTTGGTTGGGATGAGGCCTGGACCATCGTTCAGAACACCTTTGCTTACACCAACCACACCGTTCTGGCAGAAGCCCTGGAAACCTGGGAGATCTCCATCTTCCAGCAGCTCTTCCCCCGCATTCTTGAGATCGTCTACGAAATCAACCGTCGCTTCTACCTGGAGATGACCAAGCTCGGCGTTGATCCCGCCACCATCGACTACATGGCTCCCGTCTCGGGCGGCCGTGTTCACATGGCTTGGATCGCGACCTACGCTTCCTTCTCCATCAACGGCGTTGCCGCCCTTCACACCGAAATCCTCAAGCGGGACACCCTGAAGGACTGGTACGCCCTCTGGCCGGAGCGCTTTAACAACAAGACCAACGGTGTCACCCAGCGCCGCTGGCTCAACAACTGCAACCCGAGGCTGGCTGCTCTGCTCACCCGTGAGCTTGGAAGCGATGCCTGGGTCACCGATCTCAGCCAGTTGAAGACCCTTCTTCCCAAGGTCGAGGACGACGCCCTCATGGCCGAGGTGATGGAGATCAAGCGCCAGAACAAGGCTGATTTCGCCACCTGGCTCGAGGGTCGCCAGGGCGATGTCATCCCCGTTGATGCCATTTACGACGTTCAGATCAAGCGTCTGCATGAGTACAAGCGTCAGCTGCTGAACGCCATGTACATCCTGGACCTCTACAACCGTCTCAAGGCTGACCCGACCCTGGACGTCACCCCGCGTGTCTTCCTGTTCGGCGCCAAGTCGGCCCCCGGTTACCGCCGTGCCAAGGCGATCATCAAGCTGATCAATGAGGTCGGCCGCATCGTCAACTCCGATCCCGCCATGAAGAACCGCCTGGCGGTTGTCTTCATTGAGAACTACAACGTCACCCCCGCGGAACACATCATTCCCGCGGCTGATGTTTCGGAGCAGATCTCGACCGCCGGTAAGGAGGCCTCGGGAACCTCGAACATGAAGTTCATGATGAACGGCGCCCTCACCCTCGGCACCCTCGACGGCGCCAACGTTGAGATTGTCGACTCCGTCGGTTACGACAACGCCTACATCTTCGGCGCTCGTGAGGAAGACCTTCCCGAACTGCGGAAGAACTACCGCCCGCGCGACCTCTACGAGACTGTTCCCGGCCTCAAGCGCGTCCTCGACGCCTTCGTTGACGGCACTCTCCAGGACGGTGGCAACGGCGACTTCCACGACCTGCTCTGGTCACTGCTTGATGGAAACTCACACGAACCGGCAGATATCTACTACCTGCTGGGCGACTTCGCCGACTACCGCGAGACCCGCGACCGGATGGCTGAGGACTACCGTGATGAACTGGCCTGGGCCCGCAAGGTATGGGTCAACATCTGCGAATCCGGACGCTTCTCTTCAGACCGCACCATTGCGGACTACGCCGAAGAGGTCTGGAAGATTGACCCGGTAGCGATCTAGGTCAACGCCAGGCACAGAAGGCTTGAACCGTAATTTCGGGGGCTCCACCACCATGGTGGGGCCCCCGATTTCTCTGCCATGGTTGATTTCTACAGGGTCTCGGCCGCAACCTCGGAGCGGATCGACCTCGTCACCGTGAACTTCTGGTTTCGTCCCAGCTGGGTGGTCGGCCCCACCACCCGTTCAAGGGTGTGGCGGTGGTGCAGGTGAGAGTTGTACACCGTGAGGAGTACCCCACCGGGGCGTAGCACCCGGGCGGCCTCATCAAAGAGGAGGTCCGATGCTGCTGAGGAAACCGTTGATTCGGTGTGGAAGGGCGGGTTGCAGACAATGAGGTCAACCGAGGAGTCTGGCTGCTCCGAGAGCCCGTGATCCCGCTTTACCTGCAGACGGTCAAGCTGGTCCGAGCTTAGGTTGAGCAGGGCACTCTGCTTCGTCGAGGCCACGGCTGCGGCGGAGCGATCAGTGGCAATCACCCGGAGGTGCGGATGAGCCCTAGTAAGTGCGACAGCCAGCAGCCCTGTGCCGCACCCCAGGTCGACCGCAAGCGGCGTCGACCCTGATGTCGAAGGTTCCGGAAGATTCGCCTCATCCTCAAGAAACGGGATGAAGAAGCGCGCCCCAATGTCGACCTTTCCGTCAGCGAATGCCCCCGGGTAGGAGGCCACCCACAGGTCAAGGTCGCGGTCGTAGGTCTTGGTCAACCCCTCGCCTTCCCCTGGACTCCCCAGATCGCCGCGAGGGTTGGTGGCCGAGAGGACGCGTGATTTCTGGCGAGCAAGCGAGGCCGTGACTGACCCAAAGTAGTGTCCCAGGACCTCATTCATCGCCCTGGTCATGTGCTTAACTCGGCCCCCCGCAAAGACCTGGACGTCCGGATCTGCGTGGCTGGCAATCAAACGGGCCCAGGTATCCAGCTGTCGCAGGTCACGCGGTAGTTGAATGAGGACGACGCGGGCGCCCCTGACCAGAGCGGAGTCGAGATCGATCTCCTCGTAGAGAGCCCCCGGAAGTTCGAGGGCGTCGGCCAGGCGCCGATAGTTCTGCGCAAGTGCAAGGACAGAGGTGTAGGAGTCCTGGTGGACACGGATGTTTCGGGCGCCAAGGTGCCCGGAGGCGAGGGTGAGCGCCCCGTACCGATCCCCGATGATCACCACCGTTCCATCCGGTGCAGCCTTGATCGCCTCCCCCGCCGTGTCAATGAGAAGCCGATCCGTCGCATCGAAGGCAAAGAGGTTCTGCGCTTCGGTGTCGGGGTTTCGCGACAGGGCCTCAAACGGAAAGTTCACGGTGCTCATTCCCCCAGCGTAGTGCGCTTGAACCCGCTCCCCGAAGCTTGACCTCGGTCAAGGCATCCCGCGGTAAGAACCGGTGAAATAGGAGAAGTCGACAAGCGACCCACTCTCTAGGAGGAAACACCATGGCACAGACAATCACCCTCACCACCGAACAGTTCACCTGCCCCTCATGCGTCACCAAGATTGAGAAGACGCTGGACCGGACCCCGGGAGTGCTGGAGTCCAAGGTTCGCTTTACCTCTAACAAGGTCGAAGCCTCCATTGATGAGGCCGTCACCGACGCAGACACAATCGCGGGCATCGTCTCCGGGCTCGGCTACGCGGTACTGAAGACGAAGGTTCGATAACCCATGGAAAACACGACTCCAAAGGGGTGGGCCTGGATGTGGTCCACCCCGCTGGGGCGCCGGGCAGTAGCCATGGCGTCCTCAGGAACGCTCATCGTGGCGGCCCTACTTGCAGGTCTGCTGGGCGCACCGGCCTCCCTGGGAAACATCCTGCTCATTACCGCCAGCGTCATTGCCGGGACCCCCATCGCGGTTCGGGCCTGGCAGGCGCTCCGAGTCCGCACCTGGTCCATCGACCTGCTGGTCACCATTGCGGTTCTCGGGGGCATCGCGATTGGGGACTACTTCGAGTCCTCGGTCGTGGCCTTCCTCTTTCTCTTCGGAGCCTGGCTTGAGGGACGCACCCTCGCTAAGGCCCGTCGTTCCATTCAGGGACTCATCGACCTCAGCCCCACGACCGCCATCATTGAAAAGGATGGGCAGCGGGTTCGGGTTGACGCAGATGACCTCGACGTCGATGACCTGGTGATCGTGACCACCGGTGAGCGAATCGCTGCTGAAGGTGCCACAGTCTCGGGAACCGCCACCACCAACGCGGCCTCTATTACCGGAGAGTCGGTGGCCGCGTTCAAGGAACCCGGCGACACGGTTCACGCTTCAACCATCGTCGAGGCCGGTTACCTGGAGGTTCGTGCCACCGAGGTCGGAGATGAGACCACCTTTGGGCGCATCGTCGAGCTGGTTGAGGAATCTCTTGAATCACGCACCCGTGGAGCGCAGTTCCTGGAGCGGTTCGCCAGGTACTACACCCCCGGGATCCTCATTGCTGCTGTCGTCCTCTTCATTTTCACCCGCGACATTGAGAAGGCTCTGGTCTTCCTGGTGATCGCCTGCCCCGGCGCCCTCGTCATCTCCGTACCCGTTGCGGCCGTGGCTGGACTGGGCAACGTGGCACGCAACGGCGTCCTCATCAAGAACGGAGAGGCTTTGGAGGCGCTGGCGCGTGCCAACACCTTGGCCGTCGATAAGACAGGCACCATCACCTTTGGTAAGCCGAAGGTGACCCTGGTTGAGTCCTTCGACAGTCGCGACGAGGACGAACTGCTCACCCTTGCCGCCGCCGTCGAAACCTCCAGTGAACACCACCTGGGGCGCGCCGTGGTTGAAGAGGCAACCGAGCGCGGGCTGGTCTGGGATGATCCCCAGAATGTCGATGTCGTTAGTGGCCGTGGGATTAGTGCGACAACCTCAAACCGTCGGGTGCAGGTTGGAAATGCCACGTACCTGGCAGGCGAGGGAATCCACCTCACCCCCACAGAAGAGAAGCGTGTCCTCGAGCTTGAAGAGCGGGGACAGACCGTCCTCCTCATCGCCATTGATGCCGGGTTTGCCGGACTGATCGCAGTCGCCGACCGGATTCGCCCCCAGGTCAGTGAGGCGGTAGCCGCACTGCGTAACTCAGGTTTGAAAGAGGTCGTCCTCCTCACCGGTGACAATGAAGGCGCTGCCCGAGCCATTGCGGAGGAAGCCGGAATCACGCAGTGGCAGGCGCGAATGCTGCCCCATGACAAGGCAGAGTTTGTCACCCGCCTCCAGGCCGAGGGCCGCAGGGTTGCCATGGTGGGTGACGGCGTCAACGATGCTCCAGCTCTAGCCACCGCCGAGGTTGGAATCGCGATGGGACAGTCCGGGACCGATATCTCCATGGAGACCGCCGGTGTTGTCCTGCTCAACGACCGCCTCGACCAACTGGCACACGCCTCCCGCGTCTCAAGAGCCACCCTGCGCATCATGAAGCAGAACACGGCCCTGGCACTGGGTACGGTCGCCATCCTGATCGCCGCGGTGCTCTACGGGTCGCTCGGTTTGGCCGGTGGCATGTTTGTACACGAAGTCAGTGTGCTGCTAGTTATCCTTAACGCACTTCGGCTCACCCGCTACCGGGGTCCACACCTCCAGGAGGGGCGAGTGCGCCAATCAAGGAAGGAACTGGTTGCGTGAGCACGCCCCAGGACACCTGTGTCTCGAAGGTCCCCCTCTTTGCCACGCTGAGCCTAGATCAGCAGCTTGAGGTGGCGCGGTTCGCGTCAGCGGTTCGCCGCGGGGCCGGAGAGACACTGCAGCTTCCAGGAGACACCGACTCTGTCCTGGTCGTTGTTCACCAGGGGGCTATCCGTGTTTCCAGGCTGGCGGCTGACGGCCAGGAACAGCTGGTCCGACTGCTGCAACCCGGGGACTTCGCCGGTGAGATCGACTATGTCACGGGCAAGAGCGCGGGACACATGCTGACTGCCGAGACCGATGTTGAAGTCTGCCAGTTCCGCCACAGCGACCTTGCGACCCTCATCAAGCAGTTCCCCGACATTGCCGTGCAGATGCTGCAGGCCGTGACCGGGAGGCTGCGCGACGCAGAGCAGGCACTTTCGGCTGCGACCAGTACCGACGCGACCGCTCGCCTCGCCCACTACCTCCTCGGCTTGACCCGGGTCGAGGTCGGTGACTCCGTTGCTGTCTACCTGCCCACGACCAAGCGACACGTCGCCTCACTGATCGGGGTGACCCCCGAAACCCTGAGTCGGCGCCTCAAGCAACTCTCAACCAGGGGGCTGATTGAGGTGGAGGGTTCAAAGATCACTCTGCTTGACCTCAGCGCCCTCGAGAAGCTCTAGGCAGTCGCCGCCGCATGTTCAGCGCAGGGGTGGTCGCCCTGGTCATGCAGATCGCACACCACCATGCGGGTCTTGCAGGACTGGTCGACGCAGTTGGCCAGCAACGCAGCTGGCTCCCCACACACGTCACAGCTACCAATCACCTTGGTCTGCTCTGAGAAGTTAATGGTCTCCCGGGCATCAAACACGGCCAGAGAACCCTCCCAAAGCCCCTTGTCACCAAATGTCTCGCCGTAGCGGACGATACCGCCATCAATCTGGTAGATCTCAGAGAAACCACGGTTCTTCATGAGCGCGGAAAGGATCTCGCAGCGGATTCCCCCCGTGCAGTAGGTGACGACAGGCCGGTCCTTGATGTCGTCAAAGGCACCACTCTCGATCTGCTCAATGAAGCCATGGGTGGTTTGCACATCGGGGACAATTGCCCCGCTGAAACGGCCGATCTCTGCTTCCCAGGCATTACGACCGTCAAAGAAGACGACCTCATCCCCACGCTGTTCCACCAGATCATTGACCTGCTGGGGGCTGAGGTGGGTCCCCCCTCCGATAACCCCTTCCGGTCCCACTTTGACCTCTTCGGGGGCACCAAAGGCAACCAGTTCATCGCGAACCTTGACCGATAACTTCGGAAAGTCAACGATCTTCTTCCAGGGGGCACTGCGATCAAAACCACCGTTCCACTCTGGCTGATCCTCTTCGAAACCCGTCCCATCCGACCACTTGATGGTCTCGGAAAGACCACGGAACGCCGGGTACTCACGGGTCTTCTTGATGTACTGCTTGCAGGCAGCAATCTCACCACCCACGGTTCCGTTGATGCCATGGGGCGAAATGATGATTCGTCCCCTGAGTCCCAGTCTCTCGCACAGCTCACGCTGCCAGAGCATTACAGCCTTCGGGTCCTCAACGGGCGCCATTACGTAGTAGAGCAGAATCTTCGGAACAGTCATGCTTCGATGATAGAACGCCCCGGGCCAATCGCCCTCAGCAATCGGTGTGATCCGAGGACGATTTCGGATGCGAGTGGCTGCTGCGAACCGGTGAACCCTGGAGCTACCAGCAACCCACCTGGGTGCTTACTCACCGGGATCTAGCGGTGCCCGCAGGAGCAGAGATCAACTTTGCAGAGGGTGATGTGCGGGCAGTACACGAGGCCGCTGCCTCCGAAACTGATCAGCAGTAGCTACACCACCGGGGTCTCATCCAGGTCCAGCAGTTCAACCGCAAGCGCCTGAACGCGGCCCATGATGGCATCGCGGACCGCCCTCCTCTGTTCAAGCCCATCGGTGGTGGCATCGTCTTTGACCTCTGCCTGGACACCATCGAAGTTCCAGTCCTCGTAGTGCTTGCCGGGGTAAACAACGCATGTGTCAGCGCAACCCATGGTGATGATGATGTCGGCGTTCTGAACATCATCATCGGTGAGTAGGTCGGGGACCTCGTCCTCGATATTGATGCCATGTTCTTTCATCACGGCGATTACTTCGGGACGGACCTCGTCAACAGGATCTGAACCTGCTGAAAGGACCTCGACCCGGTTGCCGGCAAAGCGCCGCATGTAAGCGGCGGCCATCTGGGATTTGCCAGCGTTGTGAACGCAGACGAACAGGACTGAGGGTCGCTTGGTAGTCATAGCTATCTCTTAGTTCTCACTGAGCAGCGGGGTTGTAGGGGACGTTCTCAACGATGGTTCCACGTCGGACCAGAAGGCCCGCATCCTTGGCAACATTGAGTTCCCGCGACTTGATGATGCGGGAGTAGGTCAGGGCGCTGTCTTTGGGGATGCGTCGCTGGGTTGGGTAGTCGACATAGACGAGGCCGAAGCGCTTGTCATAGCCCCAGGCCCACTCAAAGTTGTCCATCAGTGACCAGTAGAAGAAGCCGCGGACGTCGGCGCCCTCATCCCTGGCGTCGAGGGTGGCGGCGAGGTGAAGTTCCAGGTAGGCCTCACGCTCTGGATCGTGAACTACGGGACCGTCTGCCGTCTCGGTAATTCGGTCTGGCATGGCCGTTCCGGTCTCGGTGACATAGAGCGCAGTGTTGGCCTCTGCGGTGTAGTCGCGGCTGACTCGAAGCAGCAGGTGCTTGAGCAGGACCGGGTCAATCTCCCACTGCATATCACTGCGCGGCAGGTAGGTGTCGGGACCGAAGAAGCCCCGTGACGCCCTCAGTGGGGACGAGGTCGGCCAGGTGGTTGCCGGGACGGCCACCGGGGGCAGCTCGAGGACGTCGAAACCGATCTTCTCCCGCAGCTGCGGGCTGAGTTGGCGTGATCCGGTGACGATTTCGCCCTGGTAGTAGTTCACGCCCAGGGTCTGAATCGGCGTGGAAATGACCTCGAGGTCACCCGGCCTGACTGCCGCTTCAAACGCGGCTACCGATTCGGGTTCCAGTTCGCGGTAGTCCTCTACCGTGTCGGCGGGATAGTGGCCCTTGAAGAGGGGGTCGAGGAACCAGCGGTTGGCCTGCCCGTCGATGAGGCGGGCGGCGCGGCGGTCGGCTTCACTTTCGGGGTCAAGGGGTTGGGCCGGGGTCAGGTTGACGGTCAAACCCAAGTTGAGTTTGTCATCGGCCTCGCCCAGAGCCTGCACCGCCAGGCCGTGACCCAGCAGAAGGTGGTGGCTGGCCAGCATGCCCTCACGAAGGCTGCGGTGTCCGGGGGCGTGTTCACCGCCGGTGTAGGAGAGGAACGAGGAGCACCACGGTTCATTCAGGGTCGTCCATACCTCAACCCGGTCCCCGAGACGCTCGTGAACCTGCATGGCGTAGTCACGGAAGCGCATGGAGGTGTCGCGGTTGGTCCACCCGCCCCGGTCTTCCAGAGCCTGGGGGAGGTCCCAGTGGTACAGGGTGAGCCAGGGTTTGATGTGGCTGGCCAGCAGTTCATCCACCAGGCGACTGTAGAAGTCGACGCCCTCACGGTTCAGGGTCTTGCCGTCGGGGTTGACCCTTGCCCAGGAAACGGAGAACCGGTAGCTGTCCAGGCCCAGGCGGCGCATCAGCGCCACGTCATCCCGGTAGCGGTGGTAGTGGTCGCAGGCAACATCGCCGGTGTCCCCGTTGACGACGGTCCCGGGGGTGTGGCTGAAGGTATCCCAGATCGATGGGCCCCGTCCGCCCTCAGACGCAGCGCCCTCAATCTGGTAGGCGGCAGTTGCGGCCCCGAGGAGGAAGTCCCGCGGAATCGGCCTGGGGGTTTCCAAACGCGCATCATTGAGCGCTGATAACAGTCCTGTTTTCATGTCCCCACGATAGACCAGGGTGGGTCAGGGTGTGGCGAAAAGTATAAAGCTGACGGCCATCACGGCCATCCCCCCGAGCATTCCGTAGATGGTCTGGTGCTTGTCCGTCTGGTAGCGCCAGGCCCCGGGAAGCAGTTCGTCGAGGGCGAGGAAGACCATCATGCCTGCCACCAGGCCGTAGAAGATTCCAAAGAACTGCGGGGCCACAACCCACTGCATGACACCGGCAGCAACCAGCGCACCCATCGGTTCGGTGAGTCCCGAGAAAGTCGCCCACCAGAATGCCTTCTTGCGTGAGCCAGTTGCCGCGAAGACGGGGGCCGCCACGGCAATCCCCTCAGGGACGTTGTGAATCGCAATCGCCAGGGCCAGGGACAGCCCCACCTTGGGGTCCTGGTAGGTGGTGAAGAACGTGGCCATCCCCTCGGGGAAGTTATGCAGTCCGAGGACGGCGGCGACAAGGATCCCCGACCTCATCAGCTTTCGTGTCGACCGTTCCTCGCGGACGTCGAGGTCGTGTTCCCGCCCCTCCATCTCATTCGGATTGAGGACGTCCGGCAGGATCCGGTCGATAAGGAGGACGGTGCCGATGCCGATGAAGAACGACGCCCACACAACCGTCAAAGAGGTCCGCTCCGAGGCAGTCTGGCCCATGTACTCAATGCCGAGGGGAATGATCTGACCCAGGGAGATGATGATCATCGCCCCGGCAGCAAAAGCCAGTGCGACTGCCAGGTAGGAGCGTTCGAGAGTCCTCTTACTGAGCGCCAGCAGACCACCCACAGAGGTGGCTAGGCCTGCGAAGAGGGAGACGAGAAGCGCCATAGTCATGCCCTAACCGTACGCTTTCGTCCTCCTTCCCCGTAAATTGGCCGACTAGCGGCGGGATCTACTCTGAACGCAGCGCCTCAACCGGGTCCTTCCGCGACGCAGCCGAGGACGGGATTAGGCCCGCCAGGAACGTCAGTCCCATGCTGATCGCAATCAGGATCAACGCGGCAGTCCAGGGCAAGATCGCCACGTTCGCAATGCCAAACCTCTCGTAAACGATGGCGTTGGCCGGCAGGGTAATCAGCAGTGTCACAAGGATTCCCATCACCCCGGCTACGAACCCGACGATCAGGGTCTCCGCGTTGAAGACGGTCCGAATGTCCTTCTTCGATGCACCGATCGACCTGAGGATACCGATCTCTTTTTTACGTTCGAGGACGGAAATGTAGGTGATGACACCAATCATGATGGACGAGACAATCAGCGAGATCGCCACGAATGCAACCAGGACGTAGGAGACGACGTTGATGATGTCGGTGACCGAGGACATGAGTGTGCCCACCAGGTCCGTGTAGGTGATGACTCTGTCGTCCTCACCCTTGTCTTCCATCTGCTGGTTGTAGTCGTCGAGGACGTTGATGACCTCAGCTTTGGCTTCGAAGTCCTTCGGGTAGATGTCAATCTGGCTGGGTCGGGCAAAGTCGGCGTAGCCGAGGGCGGCCAGGTTGCCGTCGAAGGAGCTCTGTGTGTTCTGCAGCATGGCGACCATGAGGGCGCTGAGCTCATTTTCATCCATGTTGAACTGGAAGGCCTTCGCGAAGGCGGCCTCATCAATCCCCATGGCAGCTGACATGTTGGCGGTCAGGTCCGACATGGCAGAGTTCAGTGCCCCGCCAATCTGCTGTTCCAGGGCGGAACCGATCTGGTCCTGCACCTGGGTGGAGATCGCGTTCATGGCCTCACCCATATAGGCGGCCATGGCTCCCTGCAGGGAGGCCTGAAGTTGCGCCGAGTTGGCCTCGATCGCACCCTGCACCGACTTGGCGATGGCGTCCCCAATCTGCTTGGTGACGGCCTCTTGAATTGCGGTGAAATCGCCCTCCACGCCCGTGATGTACTGGTCCAACTTGGCCATGACTGCCTGACCCTCGGGGGTGGCCATGAAGGCATCGAAGGAGGCCTGAGGATCGGTGCAATCGTTACCCGCCATACAGTAGGCGGCGTATCCGGTGGCCAGTTCGGTGGCAATCTCGGTGGCCAGTTCGGGGTTGAGGTCGACCTCTATCCCACTGAGGTCGATGCTGCCCAGCACCTCATTGATATCAATATCGATCATGGAGCCGAGGTCGAGGTTGCCCATCAGATCCCCCAGATCAAGACTGGGAAGGGCGCCTGGATCAATGTCCAGAGAGGGCATTCCAGCCATGCTGAAGTCAAGGGCAGAGGGATCAAGTTGCAGCTTCGACTCATCAAACGTGAAGGCAGCCGCGATGGCATCCTGGTCGATGGTCACCATCTTCGACATGTCGAACTCATCGTCACCGTCGCCGGCCTGCTCCTCGGCAAAGGTGCGCCCGGTGAAGATGTTGACGTTCGGATTATCCAGCTGGGCCTTGACGACCCCGGTCTCAGCTGCCTGGTTGATCAGGTGTTCCGTCAGGTCCGGGGTGTAGTAGAGACCCGGGGTGAGAGCGGTTGCCGTCACACCGGAGCGCGGCTGAATGATGGCGCTGATGTTCAGGGTCTCGCCCTCATCCACCAGTTTTCTGAGGAACTTGCTGTCCCCACTCTTGTCCGCCCAGACGTCATAAGCCTTGTCATAGACGTAGTAGTCCGCTGAATTCACCATGCGGAAGGTGACGTTCATGATTTCTTCGTAGGAGAAGGCAAGCGTCTCCTCATCCAACTCGGGAATATCCTCCCCGTTGGCGACAGCCTGGACCATGGCATCCATTTCGGATGGGTCCCGCAGGTTCATGGCGTAGAGCAGGAAGTCGGAGATTCCCCCACCGGGGGTGAGGACGAGGACGGTCTCGTTGTAGTACTTGGGCCAGTCCCCCGCCACCACGTCATACTGCTGCTCGATGAGGGCCGGGTCCCCAATCATCTCCATGAACGCATTTGAGTTCATGGCGGCCAGAGGTCCGCCGCTCGCCCCACCAAATCCAAGCGCAGCAAAGGTGGAGTCCGGGTTGACCTGACGGACCTTGTCGTCCTTCGACACAGAGAAGATCTGCGGGGTGACGTTGTACTTGTACTGGATCAGGTTGGTGAAATCGTCGATGTTGCCACCATTGTTATCCAGGTAAGTCTTGAGGGCAGCGATGTCGTTGGAGCCAACCGATCCGAAGGCCTTTTGCAACATGCGTACTTCCGTCAGCTCCCCCGCGGGGATATCGGCGTCACCCGTGGCGGCCTCCCCCTGAAAATCAGCGGAGAGCCCGAGCAGGGCCGTCATGTCCATACCCTGGCTCTGAATGGTCAGGGGGTAGACAGAGAGTGTGTCTTCTTCGATCCCACGAACGTAGGCGTTGACACCGTTGGCGAGGGCGAGGATGGTGGCGATCCCGATGATGCCGATTGAGCCGGCAAAGGCCGTCATCAGGGTGCGGCCCTTCTTCGTCATCAGGTTCTTGAAGGAAAGGGAGATGGCGGTCAGGAAGGACATGGAGGCGCGCTTGGCGGCCTTCTGCGAAAGCTTCGCGTCCTCCTGAGGGTCAAACGGGTCTGTGTCCGCGGAAATACGCCCGTCCCTGAGGGAGACGATGCGGGTGGCATACTCCTCGGCAAGCTCCGGGTTGTGGGTCACCATGATGACCAGACGATCCTTGGCGATCTCAGTCAAGAGACCCATGATCTGGACCGAGGTGGTTGAGTCGAGTGCGCCGGTGGGTTCATCAGCCAGCAGGATCTCGGGGTCATTGATGAGGGCGCGGGCAATCGCGACTCGCTGCATCTGGCCGCCGGAAAGCTGACTGGGCAGCTTGTTGACGTGATCACCAAGACCGACCTCAATGAGGGCCTCAGTGGCCCGCTGCCGACGTTCCGCGCGATCCACACCCGTGAGGGTCAACGCCAGTTCAACATTGGCGAGGACGGTCTGGTGGGGGATCAGGTTGTAGCTCTGGAAAACAAAGCCGATCCGGTTGTTGCGGTAGGTGTCCCAGTCACGGTCGCTGTAGTTCGACGTGTTGATGCCATCGATGATTAGGGCACCGGAATCGTAGTGGTCGAGGCCGCCAATGACATTGAGCATTGTGGTCTTGCCCGAACCTGACGGTCCAAGAACTGCCACAAACTCATTGTCACGAAACGCAATAGAGACGTCATCCAGAGCGACCTGGGTGAAATCGGCGACGGTATAGGATTTACGGATGTCAAGAAGCTGGAGCATTGGTGCCCTCCCCGCGTGAGTTTACCGAGAGAATTTCCAGTTTCTTCGGGCCATAAGCCGCAGGCGAACAGTATTGACCCACCCCGGGGTTCGCAACCTTAACTAGGCGTAAATCAAGGGCTCTGCAACATCGTTGCTGACCCTGGTTCCAACTTTCCCCTGCAGGATGTCATCGACGCGTCCAAGCGGACCGATGAAAGCAGTTCCGCCGCGCTCAGCCATGGCACACGCGGCCTCCACTTTGGGACCCATCGACCCGGCTGCGAAATGCATCTTGGCGAGGGCGGATGGCGCAGCCGCAGCGATATTGCGGGGCTGGTCTTCCCCGTACCCCTCGACCACGTACTCGGCGTCAGTGAGGATGAGAAGGGCATCCGCACCCAGCTCTTCTGCGAGGACCGCTGAGGCAAGGTCCTTGTCAACCACGGCCTCGACCCCCAGCTCTTGGCCATCTTCCAAGACCACCGGGGCCCCGCCACCACCGACGCAAATCACTAGGAAGCCCCGCTCAACCAGGGTGGCGATCGCAGCGGACTCAAGGATCTGGGCTGGCTGAGGTGAAGGCACCACCCTGCGGTACCCAACCCCGTCAGCCTTGATGTCCCACCCGAAGTGCTCGCTGTGAGCCTGCGCCTCCTCCTGGCTGTAAAGAGGGCCGATGAACTTGCTGGGGTCCCCAAAGTCGGGGTCGCTGGAACTGACAAGCGTCGTGGTGAGCACCGTGGCAACCTGGTGGTCAGAGCCCAGGGCATTCCTCAACTCCCGCTGCAGCGGGTAGCCGATCATGCCCTGGCTCTGGGCCCCAAGAATATCCAGAGGGTAGGGAGGCACCTCCGGGTAGGCAAGATTCTGCAGGTCAAGCAGTCCCACCTGGGGACCATTGCCATGCGTCAGGACCACCTGGTGCTCGCGCGCTAGCTCCGCCAGCTCCCCCACCGTCGAGCGGATGTTCTCAAGCATCCGCTCAGCACTGATGGGTTCACCCCGTCGAGCAAGAGCATTGCCCCCCAGGGCGACCACGACTCGCATACTCTGCCTAGTTCTCCCTTGCTTCGTGACGGTCCAGGCGGCGAGCAGTCAGACGGGCCAGCGTGGTGTCGGCAAAGGCATCAACCAGTAGTAAGACGGCGGCACCGGTAGCAATCTTGCCGCCGGTGGTGCGCATACCCTCACGCTTGCGGCCCGCGATCAGCAGTGCGGTTGCCGCAGTAATCTCTCCGACAGCGATGGCTGGAATCAACCAGGGCTTCTCACGAACGATGTTGGTGTAGGTATCCCAGAACCTGGTCTCTCCGCTGCGCTCATCCAGCAGGATGTCGACGCTGCGGCCGATGGCGTTAGAGATACCACGGGCGTGGTGAACCTTGGCCCCGGTGACCTGCTCGAGGGTGAGCCAGCCCAGCAGGAACTCTGCCGCCTGGGGGTCAAGACCCAGAGCGCGGATAAACTTGGTGATAGCTGCTGAGCCGCGCATCTTCGATGCCTCAAAGGCGGCCTCGGCGTCGACCCCGGGAACCGCGTCGTGAATCGCGGTGATCTCTGCGCGACCACCGACAAGGTCCTGAACCTCTACCGGGATCTCACCATCCCAGCCCTTGGCGCCAGCGATAACGATCTCGTTCATTCCCCAGTTGTAGGTGATGGTCGACTCTGGGTCGTCCTCGGGCATGAGGTGCGCGTGGAACTCATCCCCCTGCAGGGTGAGCCGGACCAGGGGCGGATCTCCAAAGTGCCAACCGGAGCGGTGGGCTGGAACCTGCGCCAGCAGCACACGTCGGGTTTCATCGTGGGGCAGCTCAGCCACATCCACACCCTCAAACGCGGCCAAAAGGGGAATCGCTGACGACGGCGTCGCGCTGATCTCAACCACCCGGATGGGGAGCGCCTCGTCCTTGTCGTGGTCGTGGTGGTGCTCGCGGGGATCAGTGCCCTCGAGAGCGTCCACATCGACCTCGGTCTCTTCACCTTCTGGAGCCACAAACTTGTCAACCTGGACGTCACCCAGCATGACCTCTGCCGCAAACTTCTCAGCTATGGCGTTGGCAAAGAACTCAACACTGGGACCGGCCTTGAACTCTTTGCCCCGCTTGCTCAGGGTCGCAAGTTGATCATCCTGGGCTGCCACGTTGACACCAACCAGTTCGGGAGTGGCGTCGTACCAAACCAGAGACGCAACAATCCCGCTCTTCTTAAACTCTTCGGCCAGAGCAAGCGGATCCAAGGATCCAGCAATGATCATGCCCTCAATCTTCGACCAGGTTTCTTCAGCCATAGTTCTCCCTTTCGGTCAGATCCCCGTATCGCCAGCCCCTAGGGCGGCTGGCAAAGCCAGGGAAGTCACACTTCCCCAATTGCAACACGTCGCGGCTCTTTTGTCTCGCTCGACGGGGACCAGTTTGGGGAAAGACGATATGTGCGCCGCATTGTGGATGTTCCGAACATTGGTTCGGAAAGCAGGAAACCCCGCCAACAACGAGGTTGGCGGGGTTTCCGGTTTCGCTTAGAAGGAAGTTACATCTTCTTCCCGGCGGAGCCGAGCTGGACGCAAGCCTCAACGATGCGGGCAGCCATGCCGGCCTCAGCAGCCTTGCCCCATGCGCGCGGGTCGTACTGCTTCTTGTTGCCAACTTCGCCGTCGACCTTGAGGACGCCCGCGTAGTTCTCATACATCCAGGCGGCCACCGGACGGGTGAACGCGTACTGGGTGTCGGTATCGATGTTCATCTTGATGACACCGTTGGCGACAGCGGTCGCAATCTCTTCGGCTGTCGAACCGGAACCACCGTGCATGACGAGGTCGAACGGACGATCACCCTTGCCGTAAGCAGCACCCACGGCCTCCTGGATTTCACCCAGGATCTCCGGGCGCAGCTTGACTGCACCTGGCTTGTAAACACCGTGAACGTTGCCGAAGGTCAGTGCGGTCAGGTAGCGACCGTTCTCTCCGAGGCCCAGTGCCTCAGCGGTCTTCATGCCGTCAGCAATGGTGGTGTACAGCTTCTCGTTGATTTCTGCCTCAACACCATCTTCTTCACCGCCAACAACACCGATCTCAACCTCAAGAACGGTCCTTGCTGCAGCTGCCATGGGGAGCAGACGCTGTGCGATCTCAAGGTTCTCAGCCAAAGGAACAGCCGAGCCGTCCCACATGTGCGACTGGAAGGCGGGCAGGCGACCCGCAGCCACCTCAGCGGCCTCGATCTCTAGCAGGGGAATGACCCAGGAGTCAAGGTTTTCCTTGGAGCAGTGGTCGGTGTGCAGGGCGACGGTGATGTCGTAGTTCTTGGCGACCTGGTAGGCGTAGGCAGCCATGGCGAGCGAACCGGCAACGCGGTCCTTTACGGTCGAACCCGACCAGTACTCAGCGCCACCTACCGAAACCTGGATGATGCCATCGGAGCCTGCATCGGCAAAGCCCTGCAGTGCTGCGGTCAGCGTCTGTGATGAGGTCACATTCACGGCCGGGTAGGCAAACTTGCCTTCCTTGGCGCGGTTCAGCATTTCCTGGTAGACCTCTGGGGTTGCGATTGCCACAAGGACCTCCTAATTATTGGCGCAAATCTCTGCACCGAAGTGTGTAAGTCTCGCAGGCTCCATTGTCCCACATTCAGGGACTTTTCCTGTAGGCCTAGGACCTAGGTTAAGCGGGATTATTCTGCCTCTAGCTTGCACGGTTTCCCGGCACGAACGGCCCTGCGCTAGTGAATGTGCTGGCTACTCCACGCAAACATCGCGATTGCCGCTGCGTGACCAACGTTCATCGAGCGGGTCGAACCGTGCTGGGTGATGTGGAACACCCCGTCACAGGCAGTGACCATATCGTCACTGAGCCCGGCAGATTCCTCTCCCATCACCAGCACGATGTCTCGCGGCAGCGTGCTGGTCTCGATCGGCTCTGAGCCAGGTCGGTTGTCGATTCCCGCAATGTAGAGGTGGCGGGGTCGCACGTCCTCGAGAAAGCTCTCAACATCCGGGTGGTGCACGACGTTGAGATAGCGGTCGGTCACCATGGCACCGCGCCGATTCCAGCGACGACGTCCCACGATGTGCACCTTACTCACCCCAAGCGCGTTGGCGGTTCTGACGATGGAGCCGATGTTGAAGTCGTGACCCAGGTTCTCAATGGCCACTTCAAAACCCAGCGACCGCGCTGCGATCTGCTCCCTGATCGCCTCCCGCTTCATGTAGCGGAACTCGTCCTCAACATTGCGGTAGTCCCCGTTCTTCAGAAGTTCCGGGTCCCACTGCTCACCGACCGGCCACTCCCCCTCCCAGGGGCCGACGCCGCGTCGTTCGACCTCGCCCTCGTCTGCAACGGAGGGCTCACTGATGTCGGACACTAGAAGCGCATCCAGTCTTCGTCGAGGTCGACAATGACCGGGACGTGGTCTGAGGCCCCGGTACCCTTGCGTTCGTCGCGATCAATCTCGGCACCCGTGACACGGTCTGCTAGCGGCGGGCTGGCGAGGGCGAAGTCGATCCTCATTCCCTGGTTACGGGGGAAACGCAGCTGCTGGTAGTCCCAGTAGGTGTAGTTATCGACCCGCGAGCGAGTCACCTCTTCGAAGCCATCGTCAAGAAGCGCCGCAAACGCCGCGCGTTCCGGCTTGGAGACGTGGGTCTTACCCTCGAAGTAGCCCATGTCCCAGACATCGTGGTCTTCGGGCGCAATGTTCCAGTCACCCACCAGCATGATCTGTGCCTCGGGATCCTCCGCCCGACGCTCGGCAACGTAGCTGCGCAGCGCGGCAAGGAACTCGAGTTTGTAGGTGTAGTGCGGGTGGTCCAGTTCCCTACCATTTGGGATGTAGAGACTCCACAGTTCAAACGGTTCGCCATCTTCGGGATGCACGGTGGCACCAATAGCTCGGGCTTCAACCGTGTCGTTTCCCGACCACACGGGTTGGCCCGGAAACGCATGGCGCACGTCCGTCAGGGGCAGACGGGAGACAATCGCGACGCCGTTCCACTGGTTGTAACCAACCACCTCGACGTCATAGCCGGCCTCATCAAATGCGGCCAGCGGAAACTGCTCCGGTTTGCACTTCGTTTCCTGCAGGGCGAGGACGTCGACGTCCGCCCTTTCCAGAAAGGCCACGGCTCTGTCTACCCGGGCGCGAATCGAATTGATATTCCACGTTGCAAGTCTCATGCCCTAACCCTAACCAGAGATTTTGTGGTGGACACATGGGGTAACTCGCACACGTTAGGTAAGGGCGCCCTACTATGAGGGAATGGGAACAGCACTTATAACAGGCGCAACCTCAGGTATTGGCCGGGAGTTCTGCTGGCAGCTCTCCAATGCCGGCCACAACCTGGTGATTGTGGCGCGTGACCGCGACCGCCTTGAAGAGTTGGCGGACAACGTTCGCCGCGTCAACCGAGTCACCGTTGAGGTCTTTGATGCAGACCTTGCTGAACCGGCAGAACTTGCGGCGGTGTGCCGAAGACTGTCCGTGAACGGAAGTGATGAGGACGGTGGATTCGATGAGGAACTGGCGCCGGTCGACATCCTTGTCAACAATGCCGGCTTCGGCTTCGCGACCACCTTCCTCAAAGATGACTTTGAGAACCAGCTCTACGGCCTCGATGTCATGGTCCGCGCCGTCATGGCAACCTGCTACTACGCGGGGCGTCAGATGCAGGAACGGGGCAGCGGAACCATCATCAACATCTCCTCCGTGGCAGCCGATACGGGAATGGGCCCCTACTCCGCGCACAAGGGTTGGGTGCGGGCCTTCTCTGAGGGGCTGCATGAAGAACTTCAGGGCAGTGGTGTGAAGGTGGTCTGCTCTATGCCCGGACTCACCCACACCGACTTCCACAGGCGCTCCCAGGGTGGTGGCTTCGGGAATCCCCCCGAGATGATGTGGATGAACCCGAACCAGGTGGTGAAGGAAACGCTTGAGGCGGCTCAGCGGAACCAGGCGCTCGTGACCCCCTCACTGC